>CAMEAW010000011.1 GCA_945911685.1 Bordetella parapertussis | reverse complement strand
CTTGTCTTTAGGCAGCTGCTCCATGCGCAACCTGGCATCACCTAACAAAATATTTTGCTCACCCGCTTTACAGGTCGATAAGTTATCAAACCACTCTTGCGCAATTCGCACGGCCGCAGGGTTGATTTCATAAAAGTCATAGGCATCGGCTGGGCGTGCATAGTTGGCCAAGGTGCCAGCGCCTAAACCAATCAAGGCAACCGAAAGCGACGGTTTTTGGCTCATAGCCCACTGTAAAGTTTCGCCGATACCGCTGTCGCGCGCATAGTAAGTGGTCGGCACATGACGCAGCTTGTCAGAAAGAAACTGCTGACCATGGGTCACATTACCGCTGAAAAAAACGCGGTCATTGCGCTCGGGTTCTGCTGCAAACCGTCGCTCTTTCACGGCGACGGTGCCATAAAAATTTCGGACTTGGTCAAGCAAAACCTCGGTACGCTCGCCCTTGTGGACGTCACGCCAAGACCATGGATTTTCCATGGCAAACAACAACGCCACCATGACCACTGCCGTCAAAGCCGCCCCTGCCTGTCGCATACGACCAGGGGCTTGCCCCCCAAAGCTAAACAACACACTGCACGCCAACAAGGCCACCAACACTAACGCTATCAGCCACTCGAAGTAATCGTCAAAGAATTGGGTCGCCACGAGGGTCACGAACAAGCCCCCGAATGCCCCACCCACCGACATGCACAGGTAAAACTCGGTCAAGCGACGCGTATCCGTTGGTCTGCGGCGATACAACTCACCGTGGCACAGCATGCACACTACAAACAACAACGCGTAATGCGACCAACGCACTTCATTGACGCCGTACTCCCATTGAATACCGAGCCAACGCGGTATATCGCTCAACCCTGAAGACGCTAACAACAACACCAGCGTAAGAAACGCAAACAACTTGGGGCGGTACCACCGAGGGTGGTCAAACGTCAGGATGAAAGTAACCAAATACAAGCCCAGCGTCGCCACCCAAAGCCCAGGCTCGGGTGCCACATCGTGGCTGATCTGATCGGTGGTCGCAATAAACACCAGTGAAGCCAAGGCCGGTAAAGCTACCCACGACAGGCGCTGGGCCAACGAAGGCTTGAGCGAACTGACCACGGCTTGCTTGGCAGGCACACCGTCTGCAGCCCCAGAAGAGGCTGCGCCGATCGGAGACTTGTTTTGCCACGCCCCCAACGCCACCGGCAAACAAAGCAAGGCAAACACCCAAAAGCCAGCGGTCCAAAGGCGCCCCATTTCCTGCTGCTCGAGCCACGGCTCCAGCACATACGGAAAAGACAACAGGGCCAAGAACGAACCCACATTAGACAAAGCGTACAAACGGAAAACTGAGGAGGAGTGTGCCGTACTGGTGAACCAGTGCTGAACCAAAGGCCCGGTGGTCGCCAAACAAAAGTACGGCAAACCCACACTGACCCCCAAAATCAGCAGCACCTGAAAAACAGGTGAATCAGGGGAATCTGGCCGAAGTTCTGTGCCGGGCAGTACTCTGGAGGCCAATAAAGCTGCCAGCACCAACAAGACCACGTGGATACGCGCCTGCGTTTTTCGCGAAGGCAAGGAGGCCAAAGCATGGGCATACAGATAGCCCATGCACAACAGGCTTTGAAAAAACAGCATGGCCGTCGTCCAAACTGCTGGGCTGCCGCCAAACCATGGCAGGATTTGTTTGCTCAACAGGGGCTGAACTTGAAACAATAAAAAAGCGCTCGTAAATATCGTCAGCGCAAAGGGCAAAAAACTCCACGGATTCGGAGAGTGGCTCGGTAGGGGATGGGTCATGATCACGGGTTGACTAGGGGCTGTGAATTAATTTTTTTAGTTTTGGCCGCCTATTCACCTCTTATTTGAGAAGCCGTCATGCTAGGCGCAGCGTGAATCGTACCAAATTTCAACCTCGTCTGAACGACCGGCCCACTGTGCGCCCAGTAAATTTCCTACAAAATTGGCAAAGTCACAAAAAGTCGTACCGAGATTTTTTGAGCTCAACATACTTGAAAAAAATAACGGTTTGACAGGGCGAGGTTCTGTAATACGATGGTTTGCAGAATGCAAACCGTTTTATCTCGTGCACTCGGGATATCGATACCAAGGCAACTACCGTGAACCCACACAGCGCAACAGCAATCGAACTCGCCCAAGCCTATCGCGCCCGAACGCTGTCGCCGGTTGAAGCGACCAAAGCGATTTTAGAAGCCATCCCTGATTTCGACAGTCTCAATGCTTTTTGTCACTTGAGCCCAGAACACGCGCTGAGCGCAGCCCGTGCCTCTGAGCAACGCTACAACGCGGGCGCACCGCTTTCTGGCTTGGATGGCGTACCCATCGGTATCAAGGATTTGCTCGTCACAAAAGGCATGCCCACCAGAAGAGGGTCGCTGACAACCTCGGCCGATGATCCCTGCGATGCAGATGCGCCAGCCGTTGCGCGCTTGCGCGAGGCCGGCGCAGTGATCCTAGGCAAAACAACAACGCCAGAATTTGGCTGGAAAGGCATTACCGATTCTGCGCTTGCGGGTACAACAAGAAACCCTTGGAAGCCCACTCATACACCCGGCGGTTCTAGCGGTGGCTCTGCTGTACAGGTAGCTTGCGGTCTGGGCCCCATCTCTATCGGCACGGATGGTGCCGGTTCGATTCGCATCCCATCAAGCTACACCGGAGTCTTCGGCCATAAGGCAAGTTATGGTCGCGTACCCGCCTGGCCCGCAAGCCAGGTTGGCACGCTTGCCAACGTCGGCCCCATGACCAGAACGGTTGCCGACGCGGCACTCACGTTGTCAATTATCTCAAAATGGGATGCCAGAGACTGGCATGCACTACCCCAACAAGACATGAATTGGGCTGACTTGCCGAGCACAGGGCTCAAGGGTCTGCGCATTGCCTACAGCCCTGACTTAGGCTTTGGTGGGGTCGATCCAGACGTCGCTGCGCTCGTAAAAGCGGCTGTTGAAAAAATGGCTGAACTCGGAGCACACGTCACTGAAATCAACCCACCTGTTGGTGACATGAATGACACCATTGATGTGCTGTGGCAATCGGGTTGTGCGTATGGCCAACGCAACATGACTGAAGCACAACTGAAGGTCTTAGAGCCCGGGCTACGCGAAGCCGCCGACCGTGGGCGTGCCTACACCTTGCCGCAATATCTACAAGCGGTCGAAGAGCGCAGTGCGTTTGGTGCGCGCATGCGCGAGTTTCATACTGACTGGGATCTGCTTGTGCTACCCACCATGCCGGGCACCGCGTTTGAAGTCAATCAACTCGGACCCAAACAAGCAGACGGCTCGATTGGTAGCGCCTGGCGCATCTGGAATCCTTTTTGTTATCTGTTCAATCTGACGATGCAACCCGCAGCGAGCCTGCCTTGCGGGTTTACTTCGAAAGGATTGCCGGTTGGCTTACAAGTCGTCGGGCGCATGCACGACGACCTCACCGTACTCAGAGCCTGCGCCGCGCTAGAGCCCCATGTGTCGCCGCTGAAGCTTGCACCAAGGCCGAATTGACCTAAAACAGGGTACTCCTGAAAAATTGAGATGACACTTTTTACCGACCTGAAGCAAGACTAGGTGTTGACTACTTCTGAAAAGATCGATATTCTTACCAATAACCTATCGATCAATAAGTGACCAGAAATGTCTAATACCGCCACGCTATCAAGCAAGTTCCAAATCTCTATTCCAAAAGAGATCAGAGAAACGATGCACTGGTCTGCTGGGCAAGAGTTTGTGTTTCTTCCCAAAGGTGATGGTCTACTCGTGATGCCCGTACCCGAACTCAATCAACTGCGAGGGATCGCAAAAGGCGCAAATGTCGATAAGTACCGAGACCGCAAGGATCGTTTCTGATGGCATCCAAGCAACTATGGGTCGTAGACACCTCTGCATGGATTGAATGGCTGACGGATAGTCAGCACGGAAAAAAACTCAACAACAGATTTCCTGCAAAGGACTTTTGCATTGTGCCAACGATCGTACAACTGGAGTTATCAAAGTGGCTGACGAGAGAGCTTGGCGAAGAGCGAGCTGATACTGTGATCGCCTACACGCAAAAGTGCATTGTGGCACCGCTCGAAACCAGCATCGCATTGTTAGCGGCAGAATGTCATCGAAAATTCAAACTGGCAACCGCTGACGCGATCGTTTACGCCACGGCGCAACATTGCGGCGCCGAATTACTGACTTTTGACGCCCATTTTGCCAAGCTGCCTGCAGTGACTTATTTGGCGAAGTAACCTAGTATTTTTGGTGGGCGGTACAAGTTTCGAACTTGTGACCCCTGCCGTGTGAAGGCAGTGCTCTACCACTGAGCTAACCGCCCAATCTGAGGCGCGCTTGACGCGGCTGATTGGAGTTCTGGACGAATCCAAGGGGCGAATTATACACAGCCGCGCCCATTTACCTCAAAGATGGCAAGAGTCGTGAGATAAACAGGCAGTCTATTCGCACTAAATTAGCTGACGAAGCCGACTTCAGGTGGCTGCCCAACGGCGAATCGAGCTGAGCCTGAAGATGCCAAGCTTTACCTTACCCCTTTGGACAACCATTCTCTAATGGTTTCCCGGCAATACGATCCTTCACCCATTCAAGATACAGTGGCGCAGAAACGCCGGGGGTTGAAAAGTGCGTTTGCTCACCTAGCAGCTGAACTCTTGCTACATTCGCGCCCATCGCGCACATTTGCTTTTGATAGAGCTCATGCATAACCGGAGGCACGACAGTATCTTTTGTACCCCAGTAAATCGCGACTGGCGCCACTGGTTTTACGGGTTTGACACTACCATCAACAAACGCCTTAATCCAAGCCGACGAGTTACTGGATTGGGGATTCACTAGAGATTTGTATTTGTCTCCGTAGGCATAGTTAAACGAGTCAGCCATCACGTGAACACATTTATTACTTGATAATTGATCTGCAACTTTTGCACCCTCTTCAGTCAGTAAATCAGTGAGCTTAAGCTCGGGATAGGCGGCCTGAGTGCCCCAGAGCCCCATCATGAAGTGGGTAAATAAGAATACATTCGAGACATTCGCCTCAGTAAACTCTTTCATCACTTTGACCGCACCTGCTGCATCGAGCGGAGTTTTTGGAAGTAGAGCCGCTAAATCTTCTGGCGCCAAGGCGACAAATCCAAGGTACTGCAAATTATCTGAAGCAGTACCTTGCAGAGCCTGATAGTCTGGCAGACTTGCAGCGGCAATAGTTGCACCCCCACCCTGCGACCAACCATACACAACAGTCTTTTTGCCCGCACCGATTTCTGTCATTGAGCTTGCTGCTCGCGCAGAGTTAATGACATCTCTGCCATTAGTTTGCGCAACGGCATATTGATGCTTACCACCACCGCCAAGACCTTGGTAATCGGTGGCAACAACGACATAACCTTCGTTAATAAACTCTTGACCCTTCGGAATCCCATAGTCAGTCGAAGAGTTTCCATTCAAGAGGAAGTACTCATTGAGCTCACGCGTTGGGTCAATCACTTGGGAGGGGCCACAGTTTTGGGCAGAGCCTGTTGTGCCATGAGCCCAGGCCAAAATGGGTCTGCCTTCTTTGGGGGCTGGGCCAACAGGGGCAATCACCAGTGCCGTAGCAATTGTCTTACGCTCACCGATATCAGATGAAATGTAGGCAATTTTCCAAGCTTGCGCCCCTTTGAGTGATGTCTGAATCTGCTCTTTTTTGATCACTTGGCCCAATACCCCAGTCGGGCTCATTCGTATGACTGACTCATAAAAAGGCGCAACTGGAGGCGCTGCGACCGCATTAGAAAAGGCAAAACAAAAACTCGCGAGGGCTAGGTTTTGAACAAGTGATTTCATGGGTCACTCCTAAGGCTATGAATTTATATTAAGGGCTTACTTCTGAAAAGATGAACGTGAGCGTTACCCGAACTCACCACCTCTGTGGCCCATCAGATGCTGAATTTGAGCCATTGGCTTAATTTGCAGTCGGAAAAGGCTAACATAAACATTAAATAAGCGTGCGTAACAAATCCGATAAACGGTGCCTGTACTATTATGATCACAGCACGGTGCTACACCTCCAACGGCCAACCACTTTGAGCCCTTTTGAATATGAAAAAAACTAACTTTGTCGCCGCAACATTGTGTAGCTTGCTTGCTTCACTAAATGTCTATGCCCAAGATAAACCGGTTGCAATCCCACAGGTCACTAACGAATGGCACGGCTCGATTTCTCCCTACCTTTGGGGCGTCAATGTGACTGGATCGCTGCATTACGACCAATCGAAAATAGGCACGACTAATATGGGAACAGGTCAATTGTTGCAAGATCTAAACATCGGTGGCATGCTTTTTGCCGAATTACACAAGGGTAATTTTGGCGTCATGGCCGATTTGTTTTACGCAAAAATGACCTTGAACAAATCGTCCGTTGTTGGTCAAGTGGATCTTGGTTCAAAAACTACGGCAGAAACAGGGGTCTATACCTTTGCAGGAACGTACACACTCCACAACACCAGCACTAGTTATGTTGACGCGCTCGCCGGTGTGCGTATCTTGTCCTTGAACGCAACAACGAATATCAGCATTGCGGATACGCCCTACAGCGCGGTTGCAAAAATGTCGTCGACCATCGCTGATCCAATCGTGGGTGTCAAAGGACGTTTTCGTATTGCCGATTCAGATTATTTTGTGCCGTTTTACATAGATGTGGGCGGTGGCAGCTCAAACACCGAGGTCACCTCGCAACAGTTGCTTGGCATCGGTAAAGCTTACGGCTGGGGCGAGGCCACCCTCGCATTTAAGAATCTGTACTACAAACAAAAAATTCAAAGCAACGCTTCGGCCGATCTAAACATGTATGGCGTACTCGTGGGGGCAACGTTTAGATTCTGAGGGGAATTTCCTTCGCATAAAAGAAACCACCTTCGGGTGGTTATTTTTTGTGACACTCGGCTAGCAGTGATCCGCCCCAAGCACGCGCGCCTCTGTACTTCAAAGATCGCAACAGCATTGAAATAGACACATGCCAAAGACACAGCAAGTCAGGCGCGCCATCCCAACCAAAATCGGCCATAATCCTAGTCAAACAACATTGATACGAGACAAGCCTTGAAAATCACCGCAATCACTGCAATTCCCTTGTCCTTTCGACTTGATCAGGGCAAGACCGTCACGATGGGGATTGGCAGCACCACTAAGCGCGACACGATTATTGTGCGGGTCGAAACCTCTGAAGGCATTACGGGTTACGGCGAGGCCCACCCTGGCCGCAGCCCTGGGGCCGTGGTCAGCCTGATTCACAATACGCTAGCCCCCATGCTGATCGGCATGAAAGCGACTGATGTCATTGGCGTTTGGAAGCGCGTGCATCGGATGCAGCTTTCAAGCCATGGCGTAGGCTCGGGCGCCTCGCTTGGTTTATCGGGCATCGACATGGCGCTTTGGGATATTCGCGGCAAAGCCGCCAAGATGCCTTTGTACGAATTGCTGGGCGGCAGCAAGCGCCGTTTGCCTGCTTACGCGGGGGGTATTTCTTTAGGCTATCAACCCAAAGAGTCTCTGGCAGAAGAAGCCCAAGAGTATGTGGCGCGGGGCTACAAAGCGATCAAGCTCAGACTAGGCGATAGCGCCAAAGCCGACATTGAACGCGTGCTGCACGTACGCAAGGTACTGGGCGATGATATTGATATATTGACTGACGCCAACACTGCCTACACCTTGGCTGACGTGCGGCGTGTATTGCCTGTGCTAGCAGACATCAAAGCCGGTTGGCTTGAAGAGCCTTTTGCCTGTAACGATTTTTCGTCGTACCGCGAAGCCGCGAAGATTACGTCGCTTGTTCCGATCGCCGCGGGCGAAAACCATTATGGTCGCTTTGAGTTTGCGCAATTACGCGAAGCAGGTGCCGTACAAATCTGGCAGCCTGATTTATCAAAATGCGGCGGCATCACCGAGGGCCTGGCCATTGCAGCCATGGCTTCGGCCTACCGTATCCCCATGCACACGCACAGCTCAGCCACGGGCATCAACCATGCAGCCACCATTCATTTTATGGCAGCGATTGAAAATTCAGGCTACTTTGAGGCTTGCGTATCGCACTTTAATCCCTTGCGCGATATGTTTGGCACCACCTTTGAGATTGGTGCAGATGGTTGCGTTGAGCCGCTCGACAAGCCTGGGATTGGGCTTGAGATTGATGAATCATTGTTTGCCAAGTACCCGCTGATTGATGGACCTGGCTATGTAGTGAAATTCTAGGGCTACAACGACGCGTCTACTGCATACTTAACTTGAAAGACAAAGAGCTACCGTTGCATCATATTGACGCTTAACAATTACAACAAAACTTCTCTCATTAACCGGAGGCATCATGTTTAAAACTGTTGCAAAATTTTTCGCACCTCTCATTGCTGCTCTTGCAATGATCGCGCCGACACACGCGCAAACATTTCCAGAACGCTCAGTCAAAATCGTTGTGCCCTACCCACCTGGTGCCTTTAACGATTCACTGGCGCGCATGTCTAGCGAGAAGCTCACCAAGCTTTGGAACCAAACCGTTGTGGTTGAGAATAAGCCGGGTGGCAACACCACTATTGGCAATAACTACGTGGCCAAGTCGGCTGGTGATGGCTACACGATTTTAGTCACGCCCCTACCCTTCTCGGCCTTACCAGCTTTGTACGGAAAAAAACTTCCCTACGATGCACTGAACGATTTTCAAGCGCTGATTTTGGCTGGTGTGGCCAATAACGTACTGGCGACTCGCAAAGGCCTTGGTATTAAAGACGTCAATGAGTTAATTGCCTATGCTAAAAAGAATCCAGGCAAACTCAATTACGGCTCAACGGGCTCGGGCTCATCAAACCATCTGTCGATGGAACTACTCATGAGTATGACCGACATCAAACTCACGCATGTGCCCTACAAAGGTAGTGCCCCTGCAGTGGCTGCTCTTATGGCAGGTGAAATCGACGTACTCTTTGACAATATCCCAAATATTGTTGGGCAGATCAAAGCGGGCACAGTGACCGCCATTGCGGTCACAGGTTTAAAACCTTCGCCACTTTTACCTGGTATACCAACAGTTTCTGAAACCGGCGCCCCCGGCTTTGAAGTGAACGTATGGTTTGGCATGCAAGTGCCTGCAGCAACACCCAAAGCGGTCGTGGCTCAAATCAACCGTCAACTCGCTGCAATCTTTCGCGAACCCGACATTACCAAACGCTTTACGGATGCGGGCGTAGCTGTGGTGGCTAGCACGCCTGAAGAATTCAGCGCCTTGCTCAAAAGCGAAGTCGCCAAGTGGGGCAAAGTTGTTCAAGACGCGAATATTAAGCTCGAGTGATGCGCAAATGAAAATTCAAGACATCACCCTCACCCTGTTTAGCTGGGACGATATCCCCGCAACCAGCTACGGCGCACACACGGGTCGTTTTTCGGGCGGCAGTAAGTTAGGCCTGCTTGCCATCACCACCGATCAAGGTGTTACCGGTCACGCTTTTTTAGGGTCGGCGTTTTATCCTGCTGATATGGATGGCGCAAGCTTGATTAAGTATCTCAAGCCGATTCTGCTTAATCAAAATCCGCTTGACCGTGAGCGCCTGTATAAAGCGATGTGGAAACGCGTGCGTACCACCACCGCGCGCGCCATTGGTGCGATGGATGTCGCGCTCTGGGACATCGCCGGAAAAATCGCAGGCCTGCCGATTCATCAATTGCTTGGATCCTATCGTGATCGTATCCCGGCCTACATCAGTTCGGCCGTATTAGCGACACCAGAGGCTTACGCTGACGAGGCGCAGCACTACAAGTCACTGAACATGGCTGCCTATAAGATTCATCCGCCACAAGTGTGGCGAGACGACATCAAGGTGTGCGAGGCAGTACGCAAGGCGGTCGGTGACGACTACACCTTGATGTTGGATTCAGTCTGGAGCTATGACTACCCCGCCGCCTTGCGGGTTGGGCAGGCAATTGAGGCGCTTGATTTTTATTGGTATGAAGATCCGTTGGCCGATGCCGATATCTACAATTACATTGAACTGAAAAAGCACCTGACGATCCCCATCATGGCAACCGAATATCCAGCGGGGAGTTTGGACTCGTACGCTCCTTGGATTAAAGAACGCGCCACCGATTTCTTACGTGGCGATGTCGCCGTAAAGGGTGGCATCACAACGCTGATCAAGACTGCGCATTTAGCTGAAGCCTTTCATTTAAATTATGAAGTGCACCACGGTGGCAACTCGCTCAATAATTTTGCGAATCTACATGTGATCATGGCGCTTCAAAACACCGAACTCTTTGAAGTGCTGTTGCCCGCAGAATCTCAAAAATATGGCTTGTTGCAAGATATCGAAATTGATGCACAAGGCATGATTCATGCACCCATGGCTCCAGGCCTTGGCGCGCAAATTGATTTTGAACTGATTAAAAGAAAGACGCTTGGGGTATTGACCTAACAGGAGTCGTCAAGCGTCCTTTGAGCTCGCATGCGCTGTTTGCCGCAAACCAATTGGCTTCGAACAGACGTCACTGAAAAATGACATTTGCGAGCTATCAGGACTTAATCTCATCAACATGCGTCACCTCATACTGGCGCCACACACAAGCGCCTTTGGCAGCTTTATCCAAAGCAGCCAAGTATTTTTCGTGTGCAAATAAGTCGTCTGCACTCGGCAAAATCACGGGTAAATTTAACGCTTCAAGTCGCTGCTCGTTTGCCGCCACGCTGGCAGTTTCTGGCACGTCAAAGTTATCGATCATCAAACTGTCTTGACCGCGCGTCATCGCCAACCACACTTCAGCGAGCAGCCTTGAATCTAACAGCGCGCCATGCAACTGCCGGTGCGCATTTGATACCCCATAGCGATCACATAAGGCATCAAGAGAATTACGTTTGCCCGGATGCAAGGTTTTTGCATGGGCAAGCGAGTCGGTTACGCCCGAACAAAAATTCGCGACGGGTTCGCGGTCGATACGTTTGAGCTCGGCATTTAAAAACTTTAAATCGAAAGGCGCATTGTGAATGATGAGTTCAGCGCCCTCAATAAAGGCCAAAAATTCGTCGACCTGCTCTTCAAAGCGCGGCTTGGTTGATAAAAAGTCTGTCGTCAGCCCATGCACTTCGAGCGCACCCGCATCACTATCGCGCCCGGGATTCAGGTAGGTGTGAAAATCGCGGCCTGTAATACCGCGGTTTAGTACCTCGATGGCACCAATCTCAACGATACGATGCCCATATGCAGGGTCAAGGCCTGTGGTTTCAGTATCGAGAATAATCCAGCGCATCGTGTGAGTGACCTAGGTGAATTGAAGCAGTGACTGAATCATACGATATCACTACGCTCATACAATATTATTGCGAGCCTGCGATATCACCGCGCTCATTCAATATCAACGCGCTCATACGAAATCACCGGTTACGCCTCGAAAACTTACATCCGCGATCGTGCGTCCTCAACGCCACGGTTGGCCAGCAGGTCGGCGCGTTCGTTACCAGGATCACCTGCGTGACCCTTGACCCAACGCCAGGTGATATCGTGCTGCGCGACTAAACCGTCTAACAAGAGCCACAGATCGGCATTTTTGACCGGTTTTTTGTCGGCCGTGCGCCAGTCGCGCTGCTTCCAGCCATGAATCCACTCAGTCATACCCTTCATCACGTATTGCGAGTCGATATGCAGGGTGACCTTGCAGGGCCGCGTGAGCGCACGCAAAGCCTCGATCACGGCCATCATCTCCATCCGATTGTTCGTCGTCAGGGGTTCGCCACCGTGCAGCGTTTTTTCAACGCCGCCACGCTTTAGCAAAACGCCCCAACCGCCCGGGCCTGGGTTGCCTTTGCAGGCCCCGTCCGTCCAGATTTCTACAGTATCTTCAATATTCATAAGGTCATTTTCAAACAGAATCGTTGAACGGCTTTGCGCCATTTTTTTGCTGCAAGCTTGCCCCGGCAGTTTGACGCGCCCCCTTGCGCGAGGCGGCCGCCGTTTTCCAACGCGGCGTGATCAGTCGCATCCCGGCCACCCGCTTGACGGCTGAAACCACATAGACGGCACCACATACCGGCCACCAGCGGTTACCGGCTGACTCGGTAAAAGCGAAGCGATCTAGCCACTTTTGCGACCGAAACGGCGGCACGTAGCAGCCAAAATGCCCTAATTCGATATCAAACGAGAGCAATTTGAGCCAATCTTTTAACCGGGGTAACGACACCTGGGCCTGAGCCGGCTGCGGCAACCAGGGCGCTAAATAAGGGGTTCGGTGGCGCAATCCCCAGAGGCTCCAGGGGTTAAATCCTGAAATAACGACTCGACCCTCGGGCACCAAGACCCGTTCAACCTCTCGCAATACCTGATGAGGGTGAGTGCTTGCTTCTAAGCCATGAGGCAAAACCAGTAGATCTACGCTTTGCGAATCAAACGGTAAATACTCTGGCTGGGCCAAGATCACGCCCGCCCAATCCGCTGCAGGCACAGCGGGCGACTCGGTGCCCACGTACGCTTTAAAGGGCATACGGTTGGCACGCAAGAGATCGAGGTTGGGCAAGCCAACCTGTAAAGCGTGGTAACCAAAGGCGTCAGCAACCATCTTATCGACGCAAGTTTGCTCAAAGCGCTGCACGTACTGGCCAGGTTCGCCCTGCAGCCAATCGTCAAAGTCTACAATAGGGGATTGTGGTTTAGACACAGGTTCTCAAAAAATGAATACAACTCACCACCAACTTGATCTCGCACAACCTTGCCCTGGCATCTCTGCGATCTCGGCCTTTAGCGACAACTATATCTGGTTAGTCTCAAACGGCCGCCAAGCCTTGGTGGTTGACCCGGGTCAAGCCCAGCCAGTACTGCAGGTTCTAAAAGAGCAACAACTCACGCTCACTTCTATTTTACTCACCCATCACCATCAAGACCATGTCGGTGGGGTCACTGAGCTGGTTGCTCAAACTGGTGCCAAGGTTTGGGGGCCAGCCGGCGAGGTCTTACCTGTTTGCGACGTCATGATGGTCGAAGGCGACACTTTTGAAGATGCGGCGTTGCAACTCAAGTTATCGGTGCTAGATATTCCCGGCCATACTGCCGGGCATATTGCATTTTTTGGTACTTTTGGCGCCACCCCAGTGGTGTTTTGTGGCGATACACTGTTTGCAGCAGGCTGCGGTCGCGTGTTTGAAGGTACCCCCGCTCAAATGGAAGCGTCGCTGGCAAAACTGGCGGCTCTGCCCGTAAATTCGCGCGTGTACTGCGCCCACGAGTACACACTGTCAAACATGCGCTGGGCCTGTGAGGTTGAACCCAGTAACGTTTCACTGCAGCGTTGGCAAGAGCACGCCAGCGAACAGCGTCGTTTAAACCAGCCTACCCTCCCCAGCTCGGTCGAACTTGAGTTGGCCTGTAATCCGTTTTTGCGCGTGCGGCAGCCCAGTATTGTGCAAGCCGCCACCAACTGGGCGCAACGCGAACTCACCACCCCTGTTGAGGTGTTTGCGGCGCTCAGAGAGTGGAAAAACAATTTCCGTTGACTGCCATGCGCTTTTTTCGTTTGTTGTTCGTGCTCGGTCTGGCAACCCTAATTGGTTGTGCCGGTACCGAACAAAAGAGTCGTTATGTTGCCGAAGATACTTCGCGCACCATAGATTTAACGATCCCACCGCTCGACGCCTGGGAGCGCATCCGTCGCGGTTTTGCGATCCCCAATCTGAACACCCCACTTTCGGCTAAATGGACGGCTTATTACGCCTCGCACCCCGAGGCGATGCAACGCATGGCTGAGCGTGCTGGCAAGTACCTTTATTACATTGTTGACGAAATCAATCGACGGGGTCTGCCCACCGAGCTCGCCTTGCTGCCCTTTGTTGAAAGCGCGTGGGACCCAGTCGCCTATTCAAGCGCCCGCGCCTCGGGACTTTGGCAATTTATTCCTAGCACAGGCACGCAGTTTAAGCTCAAGCAAGACTGGTGGCATGATCAACGGCGCGACCCAATCGCCTCGACCAATGCCGCGCTCGATTACCTAGAATACTTATTCGAATTTCAGGGTGATTGGTACTTGGCGCTGGCTTCGTACAACTGGGGTGAAGGCTCGGTCAAACGCGCTGTCACGCGCAACATGGCGATGGGCAAACCCACCGACTATTTGTCACTAAGTATGCCCAATGAAACGCTCAATTACATCCCAAAGCTGCAGGCGATTAAAAACATCGTGGCCGACCCCGAGCGCTACGCGGTCGTTTTGCCCCAAGTCGATAACAGCCCTTATTTTGTAACGGTGCAAAAGAAAGTCAATATTGACTTTGCTGTGGCAGCACAATTGGCCGAGATGCCCATTGATGACTTTCGCGCGCTAAACCCCTCGTTTAACCAGCCTGTGATTTCGGCTCAAGAAGAACATTCAGTCATCCTTCCCCGCAACAAAGTCGACATTTTTAATGCCAACCTTTTGCAATATCAAGGCGAGCTCTCGTCCTGGAAAACCTACGAAGCCAAGACCGGCGACACCTTTAGCTCAATTGCAGCCAAGTTTGGGGTCGCCGAGGGCCGGTTACGTCAGGCGAATCGCATTGAACCAAACGCGCGCGTCACAGCAGAGCAAATCGTCGTGATTCCTGGTCCAGCCGGACAAGGGCTACAGCTTGCGCCGCCGAGTACCTCTGGTGTGCCCCAGGTTGCCGGACGACAGCCAAGTGCCTCAGCTAGCAAACAGGTGCGCATCCATGTTGTACGCAAAGGCGAATCCCTTGAATCGATCGCTCGCCAATACAATACGACCATCGTAAACTTGCGAGCACTAAACAGTTTAAAAACTGATACCGTTAAAGTCGGCGCTAAACTGCGGGTTCCCGGTACGGGCAATCGCAGCTGACGCATTATCCGCTTTAGCAGATCCGATTCGTTGACTTTTTATTTCTAGGATTTTTATGGGCTTTCTTTCTGGCAAACGCATTTTAATTACGGGCGTCATCTCTAATCGGTCGATTGCCTACGGCATTGCCAAAGCCTGCCACGAGCAAGGCGCCGAACTCGCCTTTACCTACGTTGGCGAACGTTTTGAAGAGCGGGTCAAAGAATTTGCTGCTGATTTTGGCAGCAAGATCGTATTGCCCTGTGACGTCGCCGAAGACAGTCAAATCGAAGCCACCTTTACCGAGCTTGCCAAACATTGGGATGGTCTGGAGGGCTTGGTGCACTCAATCGGCTTTGCACCGCGCGAAGCGATCGCAGGCGAGTTTCTAGACGGCCTATCGCGTGAAGCCTTTCGCATTGCTCACGACATTTCGGCGTACAGCTTTCCGGCCTTAGCGAAGGCAGCGCGCCCGATGATGCAAGGGCGCAATGGCGCCCTGATCACGCTCACCTACCTAGGTGCCGAACGTGTACTTGCCAACTACAACACCATGGGCCTGGCTAAAGCCTCGCTTGAGGCCTCAGTCCGCTACCTCGCGGCCAATCTTGGCCCTGAAGGTATTCGTGCCAACGGCATTTCAGCGGGTCCGATTAAAACGCTGGCCGCAAGCGGCATTAAAGATTTTTCAAGCATATTGAAATTTGTCGAAGCGAATTCGCCCTTGCGTCGTAACGTCAGCATCGAACAGGTGGGCAACGTGGCCGCATTCTTGTTGTCAGATTTAGCCTCGGGCGTCACAGGCGAAATCCTGCATGTGGATTCGGGCTTTTCAAATGTTGTGGCCGGGTTGGTCGAGTAGGCGCAACAGATCGTTTACAGTCTCCAAGACCCGCATGCCAAACAAAAAGTCGCTCGCGCGGCTTTTTGTTTAAACGCCCAAATAAGCTTTTCGTACAAAGGGGTCGGCCAATAATTCAGCGCCTTTGCCTGTACGCACAACCTCACCGTGCTCAAGTGCATACGCCTGATGCGCAAGCTTAAGCGCTAAGCGCGCGTTTTGTTCAACAAGAACAATCGACACGCCGGCGTCTCGGTTTAAACGTTCGATTGCAGACGCAATTTCACCCACAATCTTAGGCGCGATCCCGAGCGAAGGTTCATCGAGCAGAAGCAATTTGGGCCTAGCCATCAACGCTCGGCTGATCGCCACCATTTGTTGCTCACCACCCGACAGCGACCCCGCAAGCTGCTTGCGACGCTCATACACTCGTGGAAACAAAGCGTAAACCTCTTGTAGTGACTGAGCAATATCGCTCTGTACTTTCACCGAGTGCGCGCCCACCATCAGATTATCTAACACCGTCATGCGACCAAATAATCGCCTGCCTTCGGGTGACATCGCGACTCGTCGTCCCACGCGCGAGGCCGCCGCCTCGTGTGTCAATTCAATACCATTCAACTTGATCGAACCTGACGCCACGTCCACCAAACCCATCAACGCTTTCAACGTTGTACTTTTACCTGCACCATTCGAACCAATCAGGGCAACAATTTGCCCCTGCTCAAGCGAGAAATTAATTCCGCGCACCGCCTCAAGTGAACCGTAACGCACCGTAAGGTTCTCGACCTCAAGCATGGGCATAATCAGGCGCTCCGAGATAAGCTTCGACCACAGCAGGATTTTCTCTAATTTCGCTAGGACTACCCTCTGCGATTTTTTCACCCTGTACCAATACAACAATGCGCTCGCAGAGCTCCATTACCAGAGCCATATGATGTTCAACCAACAGCAGGGTGAGCCCCTGCTGCTCTTGCAATTGCCTAAGCAACTTAGAGAGTTCGTTGCACTCTTCGTGATTCAGCCCGGCCGCTGGTTCATCAAGCAATAAAATTGTTGGTCTTGTTGCCAGTGCCACGGCGATCCCCAATTTTTTTTGTAAACCGTATGCCAACGACCCGGCAGCGACTTCGCGCCACGACTGCAGGTCAACCATCTCCAAAATCGCATCGACCTCATTTGAAACCTGCGCCGGCTTCAATAAGCGCTCACGACGGCCAACTAAGCGCGCCACTGCGCTGCCCTCAAGCCGTGATAACAAACCCCGATACACATTTTGCGCCACTGTCATTTGAGGATACGTTGAGGTTGACTGAAAGGTGCGTGCCAATCCAGACACAACGACTTGACTTGGCGGCCCACCCGAAATATCTTGCCCCGCAAAAACTACTTGGCCCGACGTCGGCGGCATTGTTCCACTAATGACATTAAACGCGGTCGTTTTACCGGCCCCGTTGGGCCCAATTAAGCCAACGATTTCGCCCTTCGCCACAGAAAACGAGACGTTATTTAGTGCTGCTA
The DNA here is from genome assembly GCA_945911685.1 of Bordetella parapertussis. GTDB lineage: Bacteria > Pseudomonadota > Gammaproteobacteria > Burkholderiales > Burkholderiaceae_B > Zwartia > Zwartia parapertussis_K. Next base: position 22,761 of record CAMEAW010000011.1, on the reverse strand, counting down.
ATCCCCCAAAATGACGCGATAACGCTTGAACTTTCAAGAGCTCTTGTTTCATTTTTTATCCTCAGTGCGCTTGAACAAACTCATCAGGCTTGCCAGACCGCCCGGCATAAAACGCAGAATCAAAATCAATGCCGCACCATAAAAAATATTTTGAGTATGTACCGCTCCACGAAAGAGTTCAGGAAGCGGCGTGAGCAGCAAAGCGCCAACCAGCGGCCCCCACACAGAACGCTGCCCACCAATCACAAGCATCGTGATGAAGGCGACTGAAATACCAGGGTTGAAAGATTCTGGCGAGATGTAGCCGATATAGCGCGCCTGCAGGATGCCACCCAAAGCTGCCAACATCGAACCCAGGACAAATGCCACTATTTGGATACGGTGCACGCTCAAACCGGTCGACTCGGCAAGCGCCGGATTTTCATACACAGCATCAATCGCCTGGCCAAAGTGAGAGGCAAACAAACGCCGCATCAATAGCATTGACAAAAAAGCGACTAACAACGCCAGAGCATAAAACCGACTCCGACTATCAAAGGCAAAATCGAATAACGTAATCGGTGCAATATTTGCGATACCGTTAGCTCCGCCTGTCAATTCACCCCAATCTAGTAACGCCAGGCGCATGAGTTCACCAAACGAAAATGTCACCAGAACAAAATAAACGCCCTTCAGTCGCAAAATGACCCAACCCAACAGCAGAGCAACGAGTGCCGCCATCAAAAGCCCTATCACGCTAGTCAAGAGAATAGGTAGGCCAAATTCAACAGAGAGTAGTACCGACACGTAGGCGCCAACAGCAGCAAAGGCGGCATGGCCAAAAGACAATTGCCCCGAACGCGCAATAATCGACAGCCCGTTAACAATCAAAACGTTCAGGCTCGTTAAGATGGCGAGATGCAAAACAAACGCCCCCATAAACCATGGCCAAATCGCCAGCACACCCAAAAGCGAAAGTAAGCCCCACTCTTTGCGCCCCAGTGACGAGCCGGGCATTGAAAAATGCGCCATCTCAAACCTCTCCTTTTCCAAGCAAGCCTTTCGGCCTAAGCACCAACATCACCATCACAAGCGCAAAGATCATCATGTCGGCGGTACTGCTGCTAAAGAACAGACTGGCATAGCTCTCAATCAGTCCCAACACCAAGCCCGCAAACGCGGCACCTGGAATACTGCCCAAGCCACCCAACACCACCACAATAAAGGCCTTTAAAAGCGGTGTAGCGCCAACGAACGGTGAAACTGAAAACAGCGGTGCCATCAACGCGCCGGCAATCGAAGCCAAACCGACGCCTAGGCCGAAACCAAGCGGGTAATAAATCCGCGCACGGATCCCTTGAATAGAAGCAATTTCAAAGTCTTCAACGACTGCCCGTAAGGCTCTACCCGGCCGTGAGTATTTCAAATAGCCGTACAACAGTGCCAGCACAAGCAGCGCAAAAAATACGACATAGATCCGCGAGTACGGGATAAAAATGCCAGCGACTTGCAGCGTACCCTCAACCACGGCAGGCATAGACAACGGATCTGGCCCACACAAAATCAAAGCAAGATTCTGAAGAATCATGGCCATGCCAATCGTGACAATCATCCCGTTTAACTCATCGCGTCTAAACGGTTGCAGAATCAACCACTCCAACATTCCACCAAAGAGGACAGATCCAAAAAACGTGACTGCAACGGCCGCCAAGAAAGGTAATTGCAACCACGTCGTCAAAAAGTACGCGCTGACCGCACCCAGCATATAAAACTCGCCGTGCGCAAAATTGACCATTCGCATCACGCCAAAAACAAGCGTGAAGCCGACCGCCATTAATAAATAAAGCAACCCCACAATCAAACCATTGATCGTCGCCTGTGCCAGCAAAACGCTCCAGTCCACAGCAACTCCTTATCTGTATTGCATAGGTGATCTCACCGGTAGTCCGCTGTCCTAACGACAAGTCGCCTAACAGCTAAGCCCGTGAGACAGTCGCCAGCGCGCTCGGGCTGCCGAGCTCGTGGCAGTTTTGGGGGGACCGCTGCCATCGCAGATTTTCTCGCTCATTATGACGAAAAAAATCTGCGTCCGTAGTGGTGACTACGATTGGCCAACTCTTTACGGTGTTAGTTTTTATTGGCAACCAGCAACGGTACAGCGAGCACGAATGACCTCAACACCATCTTTAATTTCTGCAACAAAGAAAGGTGCATTCAGTTGATGATCAATGCCATAGGTTGCTTTGCCAGTCCAACTGAGTTTGCCCAGCACACCGTCAAACCCCGTAAGCTTTTCGAGTTCAAGGCGAACCTTATCTGAATCAGTCACGGTACCGGCGCGTCGCATTGCCTCAAACAACATATTGGTACCGTCGTAAAAGACTGGGCTAAAGCCATTCATCGAGGTTTTGTATTTCGCTGCGTACATATCGATATAGGCTTTAGTTGACGGCTGTTGCGGATCAAGCGGCGTGTGCACGAACACCCCTTCAGCAGCGGCCTTGCCTGCGACGTTTACGATCTCTTGTGTGGCGGGCCCACCTGTACGTACAACCTTACCCTTGAAGCCCATTTCACGCGCCTGCTTAAGAATTAAGCCCGACGTCGTTGGTGAGTTGCCATCAAGTTCAATGGCATCAATCCCTTTTGCCATCATACGTGTCAACAACGGCACAAAATCAACCCGATCGCGCTCAAAAAACTCTTTCGCTGCCAATTGTGAGCCCGCCTTTTTATAGGCAACCTCTAAGTCTTTGGAAATCGCCTGACCCGTTTCATCGTTGGGAAATAACGCACCCACTTTCTTGACACCTAGCGTTTTAACAATCCAGCCAATTTGCGGATCTGACACCTCTGCTGTCGTGACTGGCGGACGAAAGGTGAAAGGCTTATCCGGGCCAAGTGCCTTTGGGGTAAAGCCTAGCGTCATCAAAATGACCTTCGCCTTTTCTGTGATTGGTTGAATCGCAAGGACTGAGGCCGAACCCACAGGGCCGATAACATATTGGATTTTGTCCTCAAACACTAAACGGTTCGCAATTGTGACCGCCTCGTTGGTTTGATACTTATCGTCATAGGCCACCACAACAACTTTATATTTTTTTCCTCCCACTTCAAGTCCGCCTTTTGCGTTGACTTGATCGGCCGCCAATTCTGCCGCATTCTTCATCCCCGCACCCCAGGCTGCACCGGGTCCAGACAATGTGACCGAGGCGCCAATTTTTAAAGTCTCTTGTTGAGCAAAGACGGTGTGTGTAGCGACTGCTCCTAAACACGCTAACGTGGCCGCGATATTTGTCATTTTCATTATTTTGTCCCCTACGTTGTGAAATTAAGAATCCAACCCGCTTAGCTATCAAACCTTAACAACCAAATTACACTTGTGATAACTCCTGCTCTGTCTTTCGCTTTTATTAATTAGCGTTTATTTTCGGATCTGTTATGCACCCTCGATCTGCCTCAGAACCGGCAATAAATATTGACGAAATTTCGCTGGATTTTCGCTCATTGGGAAATGACCCACTTCCTGCATGACGGTCACCTCGGCGCCCGGGATCGACTCAGCCGTGCGAAGCGTATCTTCTGGCGTACACGAAAAATCGTATTCGCCCGTCAACAGATATAGCGGACATAAGTCTGTACGGATACCCGTCAACTTGCCACGTAAGTCGCTATCAACCCGATAAAAATATAAGTCACCCTTAAAAATACCAGGGCCGCCTTGCATATATTGCCAAAGCGTTTCGTGGCGATGTACAGCAGGCGATTGCGGCGCCACCAGGCCCGACACTAACGCTGCGCACACCTCACCGCCATGCACATCACCGCGATGCAACCACGAGGTGTCATACCAGGGCTGCTGATGATCAGCGGCCTCCACACCGATCAAGGCCCGAAATTTATCCGAATGCAGATGGGCCAACTGCAAGACGATGCGACCACCAATTGAACAACCAATGACCACGGGGCGGTCAAGTTCAAGTACTGCGCAAAAGGCCATCACAGTATCAACATACAACGCTGTCGATAACTTATATTCGGTATCTTGCCAGCCCTCGGGCGGATACGACTTACCGTGCCATGGCATATCAAACGCGATCACTCGGTATCGAGACGTGATCTCTGGGTCATTCATCATGTGGCGATACTGACGATTGTCAGCACCAGCGGTATGCAAACACACTAATGGGATGCCGCTGCCTGCCTCTTCAAAATAGACTCGACATTGTTTACCCTGAATGTCAAAGGTTGTATAACGCCCAACAATCGGTTCAAGTTTAACGCTCATGCTACTGCCTCACGTGGCGAAGCGAGCAAATCTTTAATGAATTGCAGGTGCGCCATCAAGGGGTGTAAATGACCCTCGATTGTGAACACGCGCCGTTTGTTCAAGGCCAGCAGGTCATGCCAACCGGCCGGTGGCGTCGCTAGCCAAAACTTACTCCAGCCTTCGGCGCTACCCTTGACCGCAAAATCCCACGACTGCAACGCCACACCTTTTTCTACGATCTCGGCCACACGGCCGTCACGGATCCGTACGATGACGGGCACATCATCAAACTGCACAAGCATATCGACATGCACAGGGCGAGGTTTTGCAAAGGTTAACGCGGCCTGGGTAAAGCGCTGCAACAATTGCGCCCCAGTCACAGCGGTGCTACGAATCATGTCTCATCCTATTATTTTTGTACGTGCCGTTTTCAAGAACGGCATCTTATTTGTCGTTTATAGGGCGTGGCTAGCTTGCTGTCAATCGAGTTTACCCTGCTCGAATATTAAACTTATCGCGGGTGCGTATTTAGCCCCGTGACCAGCGGCGATCGCCTGGTCAAAACAAGCAACCAAATTCTTGGCGCCAGTCGCATTAACCCCAACCTGCTCAGCAAGCGCTACCGCATACGACAAGTCTTTACGGGCGTAAGTGACTGGAAAAGCGCGCTCAGGAAACTCTTGCGGCACAATAGCTTTCAAGCCTTGATTACGCAGGGCAAAGCTGTCAGCTGAGCCAGCGGCTAGCGCTGCAAAAAGCGTCTCTGGGTCGACTCCGGCGCGCGCCCCAATGGCGCGAGCCTCTGAAAGTGCAAGTACGGTTTCATAGACGACCATATTGTTTAAGATCTTAACGACCTGACCTGAACCGGCTTTTCCGGCAAGCCTTACGTCTGTCGCAAACATTTGAATGTAGGGCTCTAGTAGCGCGAATAACTCGGGTGCTGCGCCCACAGGCACCGCAAGCGTACCCGCCTCGGCGGCTGCACGAGTGCGCATCACAGGCGCGTCAGCAAAGTACATACCTTTAGCAGCAAACGCAGCCGCCAATTTTTGTGTAGTGTCAAAAGGCGAAGTGCTCAGGTCAACAACGATCTGCCCCGAGCGTCCTGCTTCAAGCAAGCCTGCCGGCGCGAGCGCGACCTTTGAAACAATCTCACCAGACGGTAGTGACAAAAAGATAAGGTCTGCTTCTTTTGAAATCTGCGCCATACTCGCTGACTGAACACCAAATTCGGCAAGTCTTTTTAATGGCGGTTCATCTAAATCAAACGCCAAGACCTTCAACTGACTTTTCGTTGCCAGGTGACGGCACATGGGTTCACCCATCACACCTACACCGATAAAACCGATACATTGGATCGCGTTGGGATCTAGCCGAAGTGGTTGAGTCATGTTGTGCTCTTAAAGTTTGAATGATCGCGGGTTGTAAAGCCTCAACGCGAGTGAAATCAAGCGTGAACAAATCGAAAGTTCGCTAGCGTACCTAATCGGAATGTTAAAGCTGAACTCAGCAATGCACAACGAACTGTCACGACATTCACTTTTGAGTCGTCGTTAATAGTTGCTCAACCTGCGCTAGAGTGCCGCCGCGCACCAGTACTCGCTTTTGACGGCTGGTTTGGCCAGTCAGCAAGTCGATCTGCTTGCGCGGCACGCCTAACTGTTCGGCAAGCCAAATGACCAAGGCCTCATTGGCACGATTTTCAAGGGGTGGGGCCTGCAATTGAATCTTCAACCGCTCGTCGTGTAACCCAACCACCCTCGAGACCTTCGCCCCAGGCTGACAGTGCAGCGAAAGCACAACCCCATCGCTTACTGTAGTGGCCCAAGCCACTACCGAATACCAAAAAAGTACATCAACAACGCCCCTAAGCCACCAGCACCCAAAATCATGAACACTGGATTGACTCGGGTTAAGAGAATCACTGCAAAAGTCGCGACTGCCAGACCGATTGTTAAAGGCCCAACGACAGCAGCCTTGGCCACTGCGTATACACCCGAGCACATGAGCCCGATCGAGATGGGCTCAAGTGCATTTTGAACTGTACGTCGCCATGGACGTTCGCCAATTTTTTGCCAGAGGCGCCCCATGCTGAGGCAGAGCACACTTGACGGAATAAAAAACGCTAAAAGAACGACTCCGGCCCCAAGCAAGCCAGCAAGTTGAAAGCCAAACACCAGCACCATCATCATATTTGGGCCCGGTGCTAACTGCCCGATACTGTAAATATGCACAAACGCGGTGTGATCAATATTAAATTGTTCGGCAAGCACCGTCTGCATTTCAGGCAAAACAGCCGTGCCTCCACCTACCGCCAGAATCGACAACATACCGAAAGTCAAGGCCAACTGAAACAAGACGCTCATGATTGCTGCTCAGGGCGATAGAGATACAAGCCAACCGGCACCATCATGATTAAGACCCAAACCAGCGAAAGCTTAAATACGCTCATCAAAACAAACGTCGAGACGATCATGAATAATGACTTCAATTGAACAAAATGACGTTTCCCAATCGTGTAGGTTACCGAAGCCAATAACCCCGTGGCACCTGCAGCGATTCCGGCAAGCAACACGTTGATAAAGGGATGCTGACCGCCGGCACTATAAGCCACACCAGCAAGCAACACAAAAGCGCCGCCTGGCAACATCAACCCAATGGTTGCTGCGAACGCGCCTTTTACGCCACGTATCTGATCGCCTGCCAGCAAAGCCAGATTGACTGAATTTAAACCGGGCATTGTCTGACTGATGGCGAGCGTCGCCATAAAGCTGTCAGCGCTTAACCAGCGCCGCTTTTCAATTAACAGTATGCGTTCGTAGGCCACAATGCCACCGCCAAAACTTACAGCACCGATTAGCAAGAATTCAAAAAAAATCTGCCACAGTGTGGGGGGAGTCTCATTTGCAGCTATTGCAGCTGGGGGATCTTTGGGAGATGTGGGAGATGTGGGAGATGTGGAAACTGTGGCGAGCGTGGTGGCTATTTCAGCCGCTGTAGCTGGAGAAGTGGAGTGGGTCGGCGTAATAGTCGTAAGCGTCATGGTGCGAGAAACAGATTCATGTTGTCGTTTATTCGGGCCTACCGTAGACCAGCGCGGTTTTAGTGGTGCCACTGGCCAACCAGTCTCCTAGTGCCAGCTGCAGTTGTTTAAAAAATTTATCGGCTTTTTTATGTGCTTGAATATCACCACGATTCTCGTCGGTCACCCGATACGAAAACGCCAACTCACCAATAATCGGATCGCCCACACTACGCATCCAGATCCCCACATCACAGTGGGCTTGCACACCCGCACCAAACACGAGATTGCCTAGGGGCAAACACGCTTCAAGAACCTTATTCGTGCGCCCCCCGACAACCTGCACCGGCAACTCGGGGGCAACGTCGAGTTTTTTCAAATCCGGAAAAAAACCCATCACGCTTTTGAATGTTCGATCAAAAATTGCATCAACTGGGACAGTATCTAGAATGGCATTATTTGAATAAATCGTTCTGGCCGTACCTAGACCATCGCCTCGCAGGATTTCTTCTTTCAGCCGCAGCCTGACCTTATGAGAAACGTCAGGCTTTGGACTGTAGGCTAACGAGTCCGTTAGCGTGTGCGCACGACACTTCAACGTGACCTCGCACCAGTCGTCAACCCATACATTTTGACGTGACTCACGCACCCGCAAAATTAAATTATTTCGCCTGAAATGTTCGCCGGGGGTGTCATAAAAAAAGACATTGCGCAAACCCGTATTGGCATTGTCGAGATGAAAAAACTCAACATTCACTTTTTGACAAAACGCGACCAACAAACTGTTCAGTTGTGTGATGCGACTGCGTCGGTCTAAGCCTTCAGGCTTAAGCAGCAGTTTGAATTCTCGGTTGGTAATTTTTTTATTAAGACCAATTTTTTTATTTGACTCAATTTTTTTACCATCCAGAGACTTTTTCTTAATCGTCTCAGATTTTTTTTGCGCCGCCTTCGGGCTCTGGGTGACTGCTTTCTCAGGCTTACCGACGGTTTCAGTCTTGTTTTTTTTAACAACCTTCATTATTCACTCGCAGCAAGCAGTGCGCCAGACAATGTTTTAAAGTAATTTCCCTCTGGCAAAGATTCAAACAGCCCTGCCTTGCGCAACTTAAGCAGTACCCGTTCATTAGCTTCGCATAAAAGTACTCTAACGCCTCGCTTCTGTAAACCTAAGATCGCATCTTCAAGGCACTGCAAACCCGTCCCATCTATAAAAGGTACGCGTTGTAGTCGCATGATCAATATCTTTGGGTCTGTGGCGGTATCGCGTAGTACCCGTTCGAAATTATCTATCGCGCCAAAAAACATAGGCCCGTTGATTTCGTACAACAGTGTCCCCTCTGGCAAAGCAGTCAGGCCAGTACTTGCCAGTTCAGCCTGCACCGAGACATGATCAAGTTGGCGCAATTCAACCGCGGCGGCCATGCGGCGCAAAAAATGCAGAATGGCAAGAGTGACACCAACATTCACCGCGACCACCAAGTCTACGAAGACCGTCAACAAAAAAGTAATTACTAAAATCGCCCGATCAGCATACGGTGCGCGCATTAGTACCCGCCCAAAACGGTGAAGCTCGCTCATGTTCCAGGCCACTACAAAAAGAATTGCGGCCAACGCAGCGAGCGGGATGCTTGACGCCAAAGGCGCTAAGATCACCAATACCGCGATCAACGTCACGCCATGCATGATCCCTGCAATGGGGCCTGTCGCACCATTGCGGATATTCGTAGCAGTACGCGCGATCGCTCCGGTGGCTGCGAACCCACCAAACAGCGGCGTCACCATATTGGCAATCCCCTGGCCGACAAGTTCTTGATTTGAATTGTGCTTAGTGCCGGCCATGCTATCAGCCACCACAGCTGACAGCAAAGACTCGATGGCACCAAGCATCGCGATTGTGAAGGCGGGCCCAACCAAAGACAGGACCTGCGACACACTTAAATCAGGCAAGGCAAAAGAGGGCAATCCTTGCGGCACCCCGCCAAAGGCAGTGCCAATTGTGGCAACGCCTTTTAGCTGTAAGACTGATTGCAACACCGTCGCGACAACCATTGCCACCAGCGGCCCCGGTATTTTTTTAAGCGCCGCAATCTTTGGTGAAAAGATGACAATCAACAAACTTAAAAGAGCGATGGCGAGTGTCGGCAGATGCACTTGCGGCAGCGATAGAATCTGCCCCCACAATTTTTGATGAAAATGTGGGGGCGTGACTTTAGGTAAGCCTAAAAAGTCAGGCCACTGGCTCACAAAAATAATGACTCCGATTCCGGTGGTAAAGCCAATAATGACCGGAGCCGGAATAAATTTTATGACCGCACCCATCTTGGTTAAGCCCATCAACAGCAGCATCACGCCTGCCATCAGCGTGGCCACCTGCAAGCCGGCGATACCAAACTCTGCGGTGATCCCAGCCAGAATCACGATAAACGCACCGGTGGGCCCTGCGATCTGCAGACGGCTGCCCCCAAGTAGGGTCACGATGCCGCCGCCGATGATGGCGGTGTAGATGCCTTGCTCGGGTCGTGCGCCGGAGGCAATCGCAAAGGCCATCGACAGCGGCAATGCCACAATCCCCACCACGAGCCCTGCGATAATATTGGGCAACCATTGGTGGCGGGCGTAAAGCCCCGCGCGATACCCTTCAACCAAAGCAATCATTGCGTATCCGATAAGAAGGGGGAGGCATCTAAAGGTTCTGACTTAGTATAGTCCCGACACCGACTTACCTATCTGGTCTTGTCTAAATGCCTCTAAAGCACTACGCTTTGAGGCTGTGCATCACGATCTCAATCTTTTTAGAGACCCTATCTTATGAGCCTTCCCGAACTTTCTGCAGTCGAACTTCGTCGCCTGATCGGCGCGCGTCAAGTCTCCCCTGTCGAGTTAATGGACGCATGCATTGCGCGTATCGACACGCTTAATCCTGCGATCAACGCAATTTGCGCCACTGACTTTGAGCGCGCCCGCGACTCGGCAAAGCTCGCCGAAGCAAGCGTGATGCGCGGCGAGACCTTGGGCCCACTGCACGGGCTCCCACTAGGTGTCAAAGATTTACAGGCAACGAAAGATCTACTCACGACCTACGGCAATATAGGCTTTCGCAGCAACGTCCCCAACCAAGATAACAGTTTGATCGCACGTTTACGTACGGCTGGCGCCATCGTGACGGCAAAAACAAATACACCTGACATGGGTGCAGGCGCAAACACACGCAATGCGGTTTGGGGTGCCACCGGAAATCCTTTCAACCCAAGCTTAAATGCCGGCGGCTCGTCGGGCGGGTCGGCCGCCGCCTTAGCCACCGATCTCTTGCCAATCTGTACAGGCTCAGACACCGGCGGCTCGTTGCGCATCCCGGCCGCGTTATGCGGGGTCGTAGGCATGCGTCCATCGCCTGGCATGATTGGCAACAATGCCCGCGCATTGGGTTGGTCAGTGATTTCAGTGGTCGGCCCGATGGGGCGTGACGTAGCGGATACTGCTTTGTTGTATTCAGCCAGCGTTGGGCGTGATGCAATGGATCCACTTGTGTTTCCCAACGACCCTGCAAAGTTTTGGCCCTTGCAACAATTTGATTTATCTAAATTACGTGTCGGTTACACCGAGGATTTTGGTGTTTGCATTGTCGATCAAGAAATTCGCAGAACGTTTCGTAAGCGTATTGAGGCACTCTCTTCTTTGGTCGCCACGTGTGAGCCCATCGACTTCAAGCTTGGCGACCCTGACCGCGCCTTTGATATTTTGCGTGCCGAAAACTTCGTCTCATCGTTTGCACACATTTACCGCACTGCGCCTGAAACGCTTGGTGCGAACATCTGCGCCAACATGGAAATCGCTTCAGCCATCACACTAGCTGACCGCGCCTGGGCACACCTCGAGCAAACGAAAGTCATGCGTCAATTTGCAGCGGCAACTGAAAAGTATGATTTGATTTTGTCACCGGTCGTACCCGTCACCGCGTTTCCCTGGACGGATCTGTACGCCGCACAAGTAGATGGTCAGACCATGCGTAATTATTACCATTGGCTTGGCTTAACCTATGTGGTGACCCTTGCTACCAATCCGACCATTGCCCTTCCTTGTGGTACAGACGAGCATGGCATGCCTTTTGGCCTGCAGATGTCGGGGCGTTTATTTGCGGATGATCAAGTGTTGGCAGCCGCACATGCCATTGAGCAAGCGTTTAAGGGCGACACCGCGCTTTGTCGGCCTAAACCTGATTTGAAAGCCCTGCAGGTTGCACGACCAGAGCTCAAATCCATCGTGACGCATCCGCCTATTTATGGCTCAGGTACAGCGCTTGATGCCTCGGCGGCTGCGGTGTAATTGGCGATTATGCTAAGGTGACTTGCGGTGGTTCAACGCCGCAGTCACCATACCGAGCGCCAAGCCCCAAAAAGCACTGTTTAAACCAAATAGCGACAAACCCGAAGCCGTCACCAAAAACGTGATTACAGCGGCATCACGCTCTTTGGCTTCACTCAGTGCGGTCGCTAAACCGTTGCCGATGGTACCTAGCAAGGCCAGGCCCGCGATGGTCACAATTAAGGCCTGCGGAAACGCGGCGAAGAGGCTCACGACTGTTGCGCCCAACACACCAGTGGCTACATAGAAACAGCCCGCGCACACCGCGGCGAGATAGCGTCGCTTTGGATCCGGGTCAGCGTCTTTGCTCATGCACATCGCTGCCGTAATGGCTGCCAGATTAAAAGAAAAACCGCCAAACGGCGCCAATAGCAAACCGGCAAGACCTGTGAAGCCAATCAATGGCGAAGCGGGTGTCGTATAGCCATTGGCGCGCAACACGGCGAGGCCCGGAACATTTTGCGAGGCCATCGACACAATAAATAAAGGGATCCCGACGCCAATCAAACTCGTGACCGAAAATGTCGGCGTCATCCAAAGGGGCTGGGCAAACGTGAGTTCGAAATGCTGCATTTGAAACAAACCTAGCGTGGCCGTCACGCCTAGTCCAATAAAAAAAGTTAGCGGCACCGCATAGAGTGGCAAGTAGCGTCTGGCAACGAGAAAGCATGCGAGCATCACCCCGACTAGCCAAGCTTGCTTGGGCAACACGACAAAGACATCGACTCCAAAGCGCAACAAGACGCCGGCTAGCATCGCCGCAGCAAGCGTTTTCGGCACATAACGCATCAAGCGTTCAAACAGGCCAGAAAACCCGGCAAGCGTGATGAGTAACGAGTTAAACAAAAAGATACCGATCGCCTCAGACATCGATAAACCTGCCAGGCCGGTAATCAACAAGGCGGCGCCTGGCGTTGACCAAGCGGTCAAGATGGGCTCTTTAAAGTAGAGAGACAGGCCGATGCAAGTGAGCCCCATTCCAAGGCCTAGGGCCCATAACCATGAAGAGATCTCGGCAGGCGTTGCGCCCGCAGCATGCGCGGCTTGAAAAACAATCGCGGCTGAACTGGTGTAGCCCACCAGCACAGCAATGAAGCCCGCAGAAAGATGAGAGAGCCGCACGCGACTCATCACTGATGCGCTTTAGAACATACAACCGCTGTGGATCTGCTTGGCACGTTTGACTCTGCGGACCCTTTTAATTGCGGTGAAGCCCTAAAGCATATGGCCACTTTTAGTCGCTTTGGTGCGCAAGTAGCCAAAGTTGTGCTCGTTTGATGGAAAAATATGCGGTACCCGTTCAACCACGTCGATATCGTGTTGAGCCAAGGCTGCAACTTTTAAGGGGTTGTTCGTCATTAAGCGCACACGCTTTACACCTAGCAAGCGCAGCATTTGCGCAGCAGGCAAATAATTGCGCTCGTCTGAGTCAAAGCCTAACTGCAGATTCGCATCAACAGTATCGTAGCCAGCGTCTTGCAACTGATAAGCACGCAATTTATTGACGAGACCAATCCCGCGGCCCTCTTGCGCCAGATACAGCAAAATACCACTACCAAATTTATTCATCTCGCTGATCGAGCCGCGCAACTGATTGCCGCAATCACAGCGTAACGAACCCATTAAATCACCCGTGAAACACTCAGAGTGCAAACGAATCAGAGCAGGTACATCTGGGTTTAACTCGCCCACAATAATCGCCAAATGCTCGATGCCACCATCACGCGGACGAAAGGCCACTACGCGGGCATGCTCGGCAGCTTCGAGTGGGACGCGAGCCTCGCTTACCACGCGTAATGAGTCGGCTGCGATATCCATGTAGGCTTCGATCGCAGAAACGCTGACGTTTAGCGCATCAGTTGCGGGCCCCGCAGTCGCCACGATAGCAGCGGGCAACAAGCGCGAAAGTTTAGCGAGCGTGACGCAGGCTTGCTCAAGATGCCCGGCCGCAGAAACTTGCAACAACGTCAAGTCGGGTGGTGTCTCGAGTGCAGAGAGCGGATTAGCCAGATAATCGATGATGGCTTTATTTAAGCCGCTTGGCGCTTTCACAACACAAGCCTGATGATCACTTTTATCTAGTGCTAAAACATTAGCACGTGTGCCCGTCATCACAAGAGCCGGCAATGATTTAGCCTCAGAAGCCAAGACAGTTAAGCTTTCAAGACTGACAGCCTCGGCGGCTAGCATCAACAAACTGACTTCACCAAGATGGATGCGCACACTCGCGCCACGGCGGAGTTCTGAGATAACACGATCAACTTCAATCAGGGGGTCTACTTTAGACACGTCAAACCTAGCAGTTAATTTTTATTGGGATTGTGACAACGGCTGTAAAGTTTCGGCATAAACTTACACTTAGCTGAACGGCTGCAGAATCTGTAATTATGCCACTAACACGGCAATGTCTTGGGGAATACACCTAGTTTGATACATTCTGTAACATCTTTTTAAAACGTCCCCTTTCCACGTCGTTACTTCGCTTAAGTTGCTCAGGCTTTAAATACGGTAGCATTTCCATGGAACCCCTCTCCATTTGCTAAGTAAATCTTTTCTTACCTAAGGCTGTCATCCCTCTCATGCGCGCAACCGAGCAACAAGATTCATGGTCAAGCCTGCTTGAGGCTTTTTCAAAAATGTCCGTTGCGCCGCCGCCCGAGTGGGCACCCATATTTGGCCCCCTTAGAACCGGCGCACGCGACGCAATGATGGTGCTCGGTCAATTAGGCCAGACCTTAGACGGCCGTATCGCGACTGTCACGGGGCACTCAAAATACATTAACGGACCGGCTGGGCTCACCCACTTGCACCGGTTGCGCGCAGTCGTCGATGCGGTTGTAGTGGGCGTGGGCACTGCTGTCGCTGACAACCCAAGGTTAAACGTTCGGCTTGTCACGGGCCCACACCCCGCGCGCGTTGTGATTGACCCGAAGGCGCGTCTCGAGCCCGATGCACTCGTGTGGTTAGACGACGGTGCTCGCCGTATCGTCATCGTGGCGGACCAGGTCAAACCTAGGACGCCGCACGGGGTAGAGGTCATTTCGCTGCCAAGTCGTAACGGGCAGCTTGCGCCCGCCGATATTCTCATTGCTTTATTTACCCTAGGCCTCAAACGCATCTTGATTGAGGGCGGGGCCGATACGGTGTCACGCTTCATGCAAGCGGGTTGCCTCGATCGTCTACATGTCATCGTGGCCCCAATCATTATGGGTTCTGGCCGGCCGGGGTTTTCTTTGCCCGCCATCGAACACATGGACCAGGCTGTCAGAATAAAAATGCACCCGCATCCACTTGAAGATGAGATGCTCTTTGACTGCGATCTGTCAGCCCAGCGCATCGCTCTCGTTTGAAAACCGAAGAGCGCATCCTGACATGGGGTGTGGTGAATGTGGTTGTCAACGACAGCGCCCACACGCCCTCGGCCTGAGGCAGCCCTCCTAGGGCAAAGAGGGGCCGTCAACTCTGGCGTATACCGAGCAAGCACACTCAATCGCCTGTTCAAATAAGGCCGCAGAATCAGCCCACGAAGGTTGCTGCGCTGCTGCCAACAATGCCCCACTCGCAAGAGTTTGGCGTAGGGTTTGATCCTGCATTATTTGGCGCAACGTTTGGAGCAAGCTGTCGACATCACCTGGTTCGACCAATAAGCCTGCAGTCGCAGGCACCGTGTCAGGGATTGCACCTGCAGTGGTGCCGATGATAGGCAAACCATGAGCCAGCGCCTCGGCGTACGCCATGCCGTAGCCTTCAAAGCGAGAGGCCAACACAAAGACATCGGCTTGCGCATAAAGTTGTTGCAATTGTGCAGAGTCAACGGCACCTAGCACGCGCACGCGTTTTAATAAGTCAAACCGAGCAAGGTCAAGATGCAGCTGCGCAACCGCTTGGTCGTCGCGAGTCAAGTCTCCTGCGATCGTCAACTGCCAAGACAAGTCTGTGAGTTCAGCCAGAGCGGCCAGCAACACATCAAAGCCTTTACGTTTAACGACAGACCCCACCGATAACAATTGCAACGGGCCTTGCGCCGTCGGCTTAGGTATTCGCGTGACACGATCAGTGCCAGGCAGAATACTTGCAATTGCTTCAGGTGACACCGAAAAACAATCGACGACATCCTTTAAAGTCGCGGGGCTGGTCACCACAACGCGGGTAGCGTACGCAAGCGCACGGCGCTCGGTATCTTTGAAGTGTGTTGACTGCTCTGCGCTCAACCCAGTCTCAAAGGCGAGCGGGTGATGCACTAAGGCGATTAAAGGGTGGCGTTGGTGCAACTGCGCCGCCACCTCGGGCAAGACACCAAAAGCCAGACCATCAATTACCAACGGCACCCCAGCCCCAAGGGACAACAAACTTTCGTAAGCCTTTTGTCGCGTTTGAGTATCAGGGTAAGGAAACCCCTCGCCAAGCCCAAGCACCTGCACCTGCCAGCCTTTGGCTTGCAGGCCCTCAACGATATGACGGTCGTAGATATAGCCACCCGTCACGATCGATAAGTCACCAGGAATCGCAAATACCAAACGTTGCATGTTGTCGCTCAAACAATCAACGCTTAGATCGCAGCTTCGTACCAAGCGCGCGCAACATGCGATTCAGAGATCGTGATGCGGATCGCGTGTAACTCTTTGCCATCGCGACCAAGTGTGCCCGCACGCGCCGCGTTCGCGAGTTGATCGAAAATATATTTAGTTAAAAACTCAGTGGTGGTATTCATCCCCTTGAACTCTGGGTGATCATCCAAATTTGAATAATTCAGAGGCTTAAGCGTGTCTTTGAGCACATCAAGCGCACGCCCGATATCCACCACAATACCGTTCTCGTCTAAGGTCTTAGCAATAAACGCAGCATCAACCACAAAGGTGGCGCCATGCAAGGCTTGAGCTGGGCCAAACACTTGACCGCGAAAAGAATGGGCAATCATGATGTGATCGCGAACTTCGACTGTAAACACAATGAACTCCTTGAAAATAAAAAAATGAGCTAGCTAAGAATGCTGCTTGGTTGACCTAAATTATGAGTACTGAATCAACTGACAAAGAATGCCGCTTGGTTGACCTAAAATTTGGGGTAATTGTTTGGGCAAATCGGCAAAGGCAATCGCTGGTGCAAGCAGTGCGTCAAGCCTGTTGTCTTTTAACAGCTCAAGCGCAACGCCTAGCCTGCGGCGATAGGTGAAGCGTGGTCGGCGCGTCGCTGAAATATGCCCAACTTGGCTTGATTGCAGACGCAATTGCTTGCTATGAAAAGCACCGCCTAGAGGCGCGCCAACTATCTGTGTGCCGTACCAGCTCAACTCAAGCACTGTGGCTTCTTCGCCGGCAAGCCTAAGCGCTGTCGTCAGGCCTGCGGCCGAAGCGCTGGTGTGAAACACAAGATCGCAATCTAGAGGCGCTTCAGTTTCAGTTGCAAATTTGATGCCCAGTTGCTTGGCAAGCGCAGCGCGTTGAGGATTGATATCCACGAGTGTGACCTCTGCACCGGGCAGATGACCGGACAAAAACGCGACCAAACAACCCAAGACACCACCACCCACCACAGCGATTCGATCGCCCGGGCCCGGTGCCGCATCCCACACCGCGTTCAGAGCGGTTTCCATATTGGCCGCTAACACCGCACGTTGAGGTGGTACCTCCTCGGGGATAACCGTCACAGCATCGGCGGGCAAATTAAAATAATCTTGGTGCGGACTCAAGCTAAAAACTTGGCGGTTGAGCAGCTCAGGGGGGCCACTTTGCACAACACCGACCGAGGCATAACCATATTTGACCGGGAACGGAAAGTTTCCGCCCATAAAGGGGGCGCGCATGCGCTTGTACTCGGCTTCGGGGACTTTGCCTGCAAACACTAACGACTCAGTACCTCGGCTCAATGCACTAAAAAGCGTACGCACTCTGATTTGCTTAGCCTCTGGTGGGGGCAAGGCCTCGGCCTGCAAGGCTGCAACCCCAGCAGACACGTACCAAAGGGCTTGCGCCTCGAAGGATGCTGGTGAATCAAATGCCGAGCTTGCCACGTAAAATCCTTTTCTGTCATGCCGTTTCCTCAAACGCAGAGGAATTTCGGACGTATTGTGAGCACCGCGCGCGCTCTGCCCTATACTGCGCGAGCGTTTGTGCACAGTATAAGTGAGTCAAAGGCCTTGATTCTGAAATCATTAAAAACCGCTTACCCAACCTCATGCTAACAGTCAGAAGAATTTTATTTGGATCGCTCGCTACCTTGAGTTTTGCAGCGATGCTCGGCCTCATGTACGCCGCATTGAGCCCCGCAGTCAATGTGTGGGGTACCTGTACCTTGCTAGTGTTATTCGCCATCACGCTGCCCTGGACTGTCGTTGGCTTCTGGAACTCAAGCATCGGATTTTTAATCAGCCTGCTGGCGCGCGATCCTCTCGCCATTGTTCTGCCGCTTAGCAGGCGCGCAAGCATGACTGACCCCATCACCGCGTCTACCGCCGTTGTGCTTTGCATTCGCAACGAGACCCCCACACGCCTCGAACGTAACCTTGAAGCGATGATGCAAAGCTTAGCCACCACGGGCTTTGGTCAACAATTACACATCTACGTGCTCAGTGATACCAACGACGAACGCATTGCACAACAAGAGCAACAGTGCTTTGCTGCGATGGCCACACGCTGGGCTAATCGTATTGCGCTGACCTACCGACGGCGCACCGATAACCAAGGATATAAAGCCGGCAACATCGCAGATTTCTGCGCGCGCTGGGGGCACCTACATGAGTTCGTCGTGACCCTGGATGCGGATAGCTTCATGACAGGTCGTGCCATTTTGCACTTAGTGCGCATCATGCAAGCCAACCCAACGCTCGGCATTTTGCAAGGACTGGTGGTCGGTCTGCCCTCTACCAGCGGTTTTACTCGGCTGTTTCAGTTTGGTATGCGCTTGGGGATGCGGCCCTACACCATGGGATCGGCCTGGTGGCAAGCAGACTGTGGCCCTTACTGGGGACACAACGCGGCGATTCGCATCAAGCCGTTTATCGAACACTGTGACCTGCCCGAGCTACCCGATCACAAAGGCGCACCCAGACACATACTGAGCCATGATCAAGTCGAAGCCGTACTCATGCGCCGGGCGGGCTTCGAGGTACGCGTCATCCCTCAAGAGGATGAAAGTTGGGAAGAAAATCCACCGACCCTAATCGAATACATTCGCCGCGACTTACGCTGGTGCGAGGGTAATCTGCAATACGTGCATCTGTTAACACTGCCAGGCCTTAAGTTCTTAAGCCGTTATCAGTTGTGTATTGCAATCTTAATGTTCTTAAGCTCGCCCGCCTGGATCGCCCTCTTACTACTGTCGATCTTACTTTTATGCTTGGCACCCACCCCGGATGCGTTTATGCACGCGGGTCTCGGACTGACTCTGCTGAGCATCACTTTGCTGATGTGGTACCTGCCTAAAATCGCAGGGGCTCTTGAAGTCATGCTGCGCCCGAGCGAGCGTAAGCGCTTTGGTGGTGGGCTACGCTTTGCCACGAGCTTCACCTTCGAGATGATTTTTTCACTGTTGATGACGCCTATCACTTGGCTCAATCACACCATCTTTATTACTGGTTTGGTGTTTGGAAAAAAATCAGGTTGGACTGGGCAAGCGCGCGATGATCACTCAGTACCTCTGGGCATTGCCTTGCGTCAATTTTGGCCACACACCCTGTTAGGTGTTTGCCTAAGCAGCGCAGTTTGGCTCACCCATCCAACGAGTTTGCCCTACGCACTCATTTTGGGCAGCGGCCTGCTCTTATCTATCCCAATCGCCGTGCTGACGTCATGGCCAAGTTTTGGTCGTTTACTCATCCGTTGGCAACTGGTCAGTTTGCCCGAAGAAATCGCACCCCCAGCAGCCTTACGGCCTCTTGACCTTGAGGTTTTACGCTACAAAGTCAGCCCCACGACGGCCACCAAACATGACTAATCCTAGTCAGCCGCAGACCCCCGTCAAATTCATCGCGCTGTACACCCGCGTATTAACAATGCTGGGGTCAGACCGCCAACTCGGCTGGTCGCTCGCTGTCGCAAACGTTGTCCTTGCGATGGCCATGTTCGCCGAGCCTATTTTATTTGGTCTGGTCATCGATACGCTATCGCGTGCCTCGCTTGACGACCCGGCTGGTATCTGGCCCGCGTTGGGTCCGTTGCTATTCACCTGGGTTGGCTTTGGTTTGTTCACCATTTCTTGTGGTGCAGTGATTGCGCTGTTCGCCGATCGGCTGTCGCATCGACGCAGACATCTCGTGTTACGCGACTATTTTGAACATGTTCTGCAACTACCACTCGCTCAGCAAGCCGATACGCACTCGGGCCGGCTGATGAAAACGATGCTGCAAGGCACGGATGCTTTGTGGTGGCTATGGTTGAGCTTTTTTAGAGACCACCTTGCGGCAGCAGTCTCACTCATTGTTTTGGTGCCGGTCGCACTTTATATAAATTGGCGACTCGCGCTAGTGCTCATCGTGCTGTGCATCATCTTTGTAGGACTCACACATTTTATTTTGCGTAAAACGCAAGCGCTTCAGCAGCAAGTCGAGGGACATCATTCTGATTTAGCGGAACAAGCGTCAGACACCTTGGGTAACATTGCGCTAGTACAAAGCTTTGCCCGCATCGAACACGAGGTCAGCGCACTCAAAGACATTAGCCAGCGCGTCTTAGGTGCCCAAATGCCGGTGCTGTCTTGGTGGGCGCTCGTGAACGTGCTAACGCGCTCTTCGACCACCTTGAGTATTTTGTGTATCGTCGCCTTGGGTGCATGGCTCTTCACAAAAGGCCTGACGACAGTGGGTGCCATCGTGACCTTCATCTCTTTTTCAGGGATGGTGATCATGCGACTTGAGCAGATTGTCGGCTTTGTACATCGCTTGGCGATGGAAGCACCTCGTCTGCAAGAATTTTTTCATATTCTGGATACCGAATCATCGATACATGATGCACCCCACGCGATCGACCCCGGTCGGGTGCGCGGTGCCATCGCCTTTGAAAACGTCACCTTTGCATACGACAAAAAACATCCGGCTGTGAGGGGTTTAAGCTTTACGCTAAAGCCCGGGTCAACCATTGCTTTAGTGGGCGCCTCGGGTGCCGGAAAATCCACCGCCCTTAGCCTGTTGTATCGCGCCTTTGATCCACAGTCAGGTCGTATCACCGTCGATGGTCAGGACATTCGTGATCTAAAGCTTGGAGCGCTACGCAGCAACATTGGCGTAGTATTTCAAGAAGCGCTGCTGTTCAATCGCTCAATCGCAGACAATCTCAAAGTGGGCTTGCCCGACGCGACCGAGGTGCAGTTGCGCCAAGCTTGCGCCAGCGCACAAGCACTCGACTTCATTTTGCAGCATCCTCAGGGCTTCGATACCAAAATAGGCGAGCGCGGCCGCGCGCTGTCAGGCGGCGAGCGCCAACGCTTATCGATCGCGCGCGTGCTGTTAAAAAATCCACCCATTTTAATTTTGGACGAAGCCACCAGCGCCCTAGATAGCGCTACCGAAACGAAGCTATTGCAAGCGCTTGATGCGGTGACTAAAGATCGCAGCACACTCGTCATTGCTCACCGCTTAGCAACTATTCGTAAAGCAGATCAGATTTTAGTGATGGATCACGGCAGCATTGTCGAAGCCGGATCCTTTGACGAACTTTACGCGCAAGGTGGTCGTTTTACAAAGCTGGTGAAAGAGCAATTTTCAGATGCTGCAGGCAACTTTATTAGTAGCGAAACTTTACCGAGATAACGATGACTGGTTTTTCAGCTGAGTGGCTGGCCTTACGCGAACCTGCGGATCACCGCGCGCGAGATCAAGCCTTACAAAATACTATTTGCGAACAGCTTGAGATCGTAGCGCGTGCCGAACAGCGCGCCGTTCGCTTGATCGATCTAGGGTGCGGCTCGGGATCGAATCTACGCGCGTTGGCGACCCGACTGCCCGCGCAACAACACTGGACCTTGGTTGACTACGATCCCTTGTTACTAGCCGCCGCACGTGCTGCGCTGATTGGCTGGGCAGACCAGGTTGTCAGCGACAACGCAATATTGACTCTGCGAAAAAACACCAAGACCATTGAGGTCGAGTTCGCCCAAGTTGATCTAGCGCGCGACATTGAACGCGTGCTCGCATGGCCTGCTGATGTCATCACCGCCGCTGCATTTTTTGATCTGGTAGCCGAGCCATGGTTGGTCCGTTTTTGCAAAGCACTACGCGTCACTCTTTATACAGTACTTACCTATGACGGCAGCGAGCAATGGCTGCCTGCGCACCACGCTGATGGTGCCATGTTGAAGGCGTTTCATGCGCATCAAAAAACCGACAAAGGGTTTGGCGTCGCTGCAGGTCCAGACGCGTCTGGCATCATGAAGCGCGAGTTAGCTGCTCGCGGATTTCAGGTAACGTTAGCGCCTAGCCCCTGGCAAATTGACCAAGCCGAAGCTGCGTTTATTCGAGCCTTGGCAACTGGCAGTGCCGCCGCCGTACGTGAAACTGGTTTGCTGAAAACCCAAGAGCTTGACCAATGGCTAGCTGCGCGTTTGACAGCGCAGCACTGCACTATTGGGCACTGGGATATCTTGGCGACGCCGGTCCGGTAACGTTCTTTAGCTCTGCGTAAGCGCACTAACCAACGGTATTCTTCAACGTTCCTACGCGCTCAATGATGATCTCGACCGTATCACCCGTATTTAAGAAGCGCGGTGGCTTGCGACTAAAACCGACGCCTTCTGGCGTGCCTGTTGCGATGACATCGCCTGCTCGTAATTCTGTCACACTAGACATGTATTCAATCAGCTTTGCCACCGAAAAAATCATCGTTGAAAATGAGGCATGCTGCATCGACTCGCCCGACACCAAAGTCGTGAGCGATAAGTTCTCAAGAGGGCCAACCTCATCGGGGGTCACCAAGGCGGGGCCAATCGAACTTGAACGAAAAAAGTTTTTGCCTTGATCAAGCGTGCGCTGAAACTGATAGTCACGCACTGAACCGTCCATAAAGCAGGTGTAGCCCGCGACATAACTGAGGGCGTCGGCAGCCGCGACATTACGCGCGGTCTTGTTCAGCACAACGGCCAACTCACCCTCAAAATCAAATTCAGGCGATAAGGTTGGCTTTTCAAGCAACTC
>CAMEAW010000010.1 GCA_945911685.1 Bordetella parapertussis | reverse complement strand
TGGATGGCCGTTGCTGCGTCGGATGCGGCTTGAAGGGCTAGTTCTTAACTTCGGGATTTTTGTTCGGCATCGATCGGCGCCTCGCTTTGGTTAACGATGAGTTTCAGGGCCGTTTTGTTCTGGCGCCAGTCATTGATGATCTAGCCCGCTGTGCATGCAGCAACTAGCAGTGTTGCAACTACACTCTGAAAAGTTCTCTTTGACACACTCGTGCCAAAACCCACCGCACAACAAAATGTTGTTCGCCAGGGTTCACAGCTTTGCCGCCAAAATGACCAACGACGAACCTCTGAACCGACGCGCAAAAAGTCAGGAGGTTTTGAGACAAACGGGCTTTGAGACCACTTTTACGGGCCGCGGCCGCAGGTCGCAGTCAAGAGGTAACAACGCAAAGCCCCGCATTGAGCGGGGCCCGTGGCAGATCGAATCTCTGCAAAGCAGGTTCGAGCTTTAAGTCTTGGCGGAGGCGCAGGGATTCGAACCCTGGATGCAAGTTTTAGCTCACATACTCCCTTAGCAGGGGAGCCCCTTCAGCCTCTCGGGCACGCCTCCAAACCAAGTGCGAATTCTAGCATGAGACAGGCTTAGCTCCCCCAAGCTCGGCAAGCGGACTGAACAATCCAAGGCACCTGCCCATTCAAGCAACATTTGCTTACTCATTTTTACAAAAAAACACTTGATTTTTGATTGCTCCACCAATCACACTGATACCTAATCACACCGCATTCAACGAACATCTTATGCCAGACCAGCCGATTTCGAAAAGACGTAACCTTTTTGATGTGCGCATTTCAACTAAACAGTTGCCCCCAACCGAAGTCAAAGCTGAGAATCGTCTTGACGCAAGCTTGAATGCCGATGGCATACTCATAATAAGTTCAAGCACCTTCAGTAGAAAGAACTTTGCGCTTGAACTGGTAGCTCAGCAAGATGAGATGCCAATGGGCGATGTGATCATTAAAGAGTTGCGGGAGGGCGAGCGCTATTAACACGGTATGTCCACAAACACGGTATGTCCACACGGGTGTGTGAATGACACTGCTAACCAACGATACCTAAGCGTAAGTTCGCACCCCTTTCGCAAAGCGATGCGACGCTAAGCGTGCCAAAAGTTTCTCTTTTTGTGTGTCATACATCAAACTACTTTCGATTAATGCAGGCCACAGCTCGAACGCTTTTGACACTGTCTCTTTAATTAAACTGACGCAAGGTTTTTCTGCGATGCCAACGCGCGCGCAAAAGGCTCTGAGCGTTTCCGGGCCTAGCCCAATCGACGGTTTTTTGTCAATGCTGTCTCGGTAAAGCGCCAAGGCGCTGCCTTGCCCACCCAAATAAACAGACCATGTAACGATATCGAAAGCTTTGGATAAATGTGGAGTATGACCATCAGGGTAAATCAAACAAAAGTTTTTAAGATGCGCGTCGTAATTGCCCATCAGGTCATTGATGACTAGCAATCTCACTAACTCGTGTACGGCATTGACGCCCAAGCTTTCAGGAAAGCGCATCATCAGCGATCAAATCGCGTCACTGCTAAGAAATGACTGCTGCCCCCGATCGTGTACCCATGCTCGATGTTCATTTGCACTAAAGGTACTAATTTATGCTCGCAGACATTGGCGCCTGCGGCTTGCGCCAACGCGAGGCTTAGGTGTTCAACCTCTGGAAGCCTTGGCCGATCAATTTGCGGCAACTTGCCAATAATTCGAGTGACACCTTGACGTTTACGTGCAACATACCGCCCACCTAATTCAATCAAACCCAACTTGGGTTGCACACCAGAAATTGACACGCCAAAAGGCAGCGGATCTGGTGTCACCGACATGTCTAGCGAGGCGCTATCTTGGGTGAGTAGTGCCGCCAACTGGTCTTCTGTTAACGTCGCGGGAAGCGCCTTGACCGCGCCTGGCAGGTCAAGTCCGCAGGCCGCGAACAAGGCAAAATGGTCATCCTCTCGGCAGCCTCGAATTTGGGCAAGGTGCGTTCTAAACACACCTTCTGGCAGCATATTTTGAAAAAATGCGGGCAACCTTCCATCTCTGCCGTGGAACAGCGAACTACCAAGATCACTCCAAAGCGACTCTTGCTGTTCAGGATGTTGCGCGAGCATGCTCAGCGATAGGCTTACTTGCTGGGGATCAGCAGAAAAACTCTTATCCGCGACGAACCGAGTGACCGGGCTGGTTGCACCCTTATCAAAACGACAAAGCTTGCCAACCAACCTCTGCCCTAGAAAAATATCTAGAATTTCTACGCGAGCCATAACGATCAGTTAAATATATCTAACATTTAATAAAAAAGTTAAATATATTTAACAGCCACTAAACCTTAGTCGGCGCAGCGGTTTCAAGTCCAAAGGCTTTATGCAGCGCGCGAACGGCGAGCTCCATGTACTTGTCTTCGATCAGTACCGAGGTTTTGATCTCGCTGGTGCTGATCATTTGGATATTGATGTTTTCTTGGGCAAGGGTCTTGAACATCAAGCTTGCAACGCCCGCATGCGAGCGCATGCCGATACCGACGATTGAGACCTTGGCGACTTTATCGTCTGATAAAACTTCACTGGCGCCCACGGCCGGCGCAATCGTGCCCTTGAGCAAAGCGAGCGTGCGATTGAATTCGTTGCGATGCACGGTGAAGGTGAAATCTGTTGTGCCCGCCACTGACTGGTTTTGCACAATCATATCGACGTCAATGTTGGCATCAGCCACTTTACCCAAGATTGCAAAGGCAACACCTGGCTTATCGGGCACACCCAACAGTGTGACTTTGGCTTCGTCGCGGCTAAAGGCGATGCCTGAAACAACGGCTGCTTCCATTTTTTCGTCTTCCTCAAAAGTAATCAGGGTGCCAGAGCGCATTTCTTCGTCTAGCGGCATAGCGGGATCGGTGAGCGATGACAGCACACGGACTGGCACGCGGTATTTACCCGCAAACTCAACCGAGCGAATCTGCAATACCTTAGAGCCTAGCGAGGCCATCTCAAGCATTTCTTCAAAAGAGATCACACTTAAGCGGCGTGCATCGGGCTCGACGCGCGGGTCAGTGGTATACACGCCATCCACATCGGTATAAATCAGGCATTCGCGCGCTTTTAGGGCTGCGGCCACTGCGACCGCTGAGGTATCCGAGCCGCCACGACCGAGCGTGGTGACATTGCCTAAATCATCGATCCCTTGAAACCCTGTCACAACCACAACAAAGCCTGCGTCGAGATCTTGGCGGATACGCGTGTCGTCAATTGAGGTGATGCGCGCCTTGGTATAGGCAGAGTCAGTACGGATCGGCACTTGCCAGCCTGCATAGCTGCGAGCTTTGAGGCCTTCGGCTTGCAGGGCAATTGCCAGCAAGCCGCTAGAAGCTTGTTCGCCGGTGGCTGCGATCGCGTCGAGTTCGCGACCGTCGGCCTCGGCTGAGAGTTCGCGCGCAAGCCCAAGCAAGCGATTGGTTTCACCCGACATCGCTGAAGGTACGACTACCACTTGGTGGCCGGCAGCGTGCCACTTGGCCACGCGACGCGCCACGTTTTGAATGCGTTCGACTGACCCCATTGAGGTGCCGCCGTATTTATGAACAATGATTGACATGATGTTAAATAATTAGATTCGAGGGATCAGGCCCGCGAAGTCAGCGTATGGGCTACAAAGGCCACTATTTTAGCCCGAAGACAGCACGACCCGCCCTTGCTTGCAGCGAACCGCCACAGACCCATGCTGCCAAAGCAATTCGCGATCGTGCCCTAGGGCATGCAACTGCCGCAACTGACGAAGCAAATCGGCTAAACGGCGTTCGCCTGGCATCGCCACGCCCTGCTCTTGCAACCAGTGGCGCACGACCAACGCCTGGCGGGCTGCACTAAGGGACCGCCAAGCTAACAAGCTAAAACTTTGATCCTCTGGTTTCACATCCAGAGCCGCCAAATCAAGCGCCGCGACCTCAGACAACACCTCATTGGCTTCGCCTGCCTGCTTGGCATGACGCACGAGGGTTTGGCACCACGCTGGCCAATAGGTGTTTAGCACCGGCGCGAGCGCAATGCGTAAGGCACCGCGGGCGTAGGTTGGGTCGGTGTTGCTAGGATCTTGGACTACAGCCCAGCCTGTGCGCTGCTCGTAAGCCTGTGCGACGGCAAATAACTCAGCGCGCTCAACCTCAAGCCAAGGTCTTAGCAGGCGCATGCCGCCTCGCTGCACGTCGGCCCGCATCGCCGCAAGCCCCGACACGCCTGTGCCGCGCAATAGCCGCAACAAGACCGTCTCGGCTTGATCTTGACGATGGTGGGCTAGCAGCAGCGCAGCCACGCCGTGCTCAGTGCACAACTGCGCCAAAGCCAGATAACGCGCGTCGCGCGCAGCGCCCTCGATGCCTAAGCCCGCAGCTAGATCAACCTGCACGTAGCGCACATGTAGCGGAATGTTTAATTCTTGCGAAAACTGATGCAAGTGTGCAACCCAAGCATCGGCCTGAGCCATCAAGCCGTGGTGAACATGAAAAAAATAAAGTGGGCGCTTTGTGGCAGTGCAATGTTCAACGGCGATGAGTGCCAAGGCAACCGAGTCAGCGCCCCCACTCAACGCGACGGCAATCGGCGTCTCTGAGCCGAATGGCTCTAAGGCTTTGGTCAGCAAGGCATTTAGATTGGAATGCGAGGCGTCCATGACGCGATCCAAACCTTAGGCACGCACTTCTTGAAAACGTCCGTACGACAATAAACGCTCAAGGCGATGGTCGATCAGTTGTTGAGGGGTCATGCCCGACAATTGCCGTAGCGCATCACCCAGCGAACGACGCAGCAACCGAGCCATCACGCGTGGATCGCGATGCGCGCCACCGATGGGCTCATTAACTACCCTGTCAATCAACCCAAACTCTTTTAAACGATCGGCGGTAATTGCCAACGCGGCCGCAGCCTCAGAGGCTTTATCGGCACTGCGCCACAAAATCGATGCACACCCTTCGGGCGAAATGACCGAATACGTTGAGTACTCCAACATCATTACAACATTACCAACAGCGATCGCAAGCGCGCCCCCTGAACCACCTTCACCAATAATGGTCGAAATGATTGGCACTTTGAGTTCAGCCATTGCATACAGGTTGTGTCCGATCGCTTCTGACTGACCGCGTTCTTCGGCGCCAATGCCGGGGTAGGCACCAGGAGTATCGACAAAGGTAAAAACGGGCAAATTAAATTTTTCAGCCAAGCGCATCAAGCGCATTGCTTTACGATAGCCCTCGGGGCGAGGCATCCCAAAATTACGCGCGGCACGCTCTTTCGTGTCACGTCCTTTTTGATGACCGAGCACCATGCAGGGCGTGCCGTTAAAGCGCGCCATGCCGCCAACAATCGACAGATCGTCTGCGTACATCCGATCGCCATGCAGTTCATGAAAGTCAGTGAAAATTTCGCGCACATAATCCAGCGTATAGGGGCGCTGCGGATGACGCGCCACCATTGAGGTTTGCCAGGGCGTTAGCTTTGCATAGATATCTTTGGTCAGTGTCTGACTTTTTTGTTGCAGACGACTAATCTCTTCTGAGATATCAACGGCTGAATCTGCCTGCACATAGCGCAGTTGCTCGATCTTGCCCTCGAGTTCGCCTAGCGGTTGTTCAAAATCTAAGTAGGTATTGCGCATATTCATTTGCCCTGAGGGGTGACGTATTTAGTACTCGACCGGAACTGGATCAAGACTACGCCACAAGTACCAAGTCGCGACAGTTCTAAAGGGCTGCCAACCCTGCGCCACTTCACGTGCCTCGAAACGAGAAACGGGTTCGCCACTGAAGTAGTGTAACGATATTGCGTTTAATAAGCCGACATCATCAAGCGGCAAGACATCGGGGCGCTGCAGATTAAAAATCAAAAACATCTCAGCTGTCCAGCGGCCAATGCCCCTGATCGCAGTGAGCTCTTCGATGATCTCTTCGTCTGGCATGCGTGCCCACTTGCTGGGTTGTACGAGTTTGTCGCTAAAGTGTGTTGATAGATCCAGAATGTATTCGGCCTTACGCCCCGACAAACCGGCTGCACGCAAGCGCTCGAGTCCGGCTTTTTGTACCGAGGCGGGCGAGGGTCGCTTGCCGCACTCAAGCAGCACGCGTTGCCAAACCGATTCAGCCGCCTTGACTGAAATTTGCTGGCCGCAAATTGAGCGGGCCAAGGTAATAAAAGGGTTACCGCGCGTCGTCAGCCAAATATCCGGAAACTGGGGGATGATTTTCTTCAGAATACGATCGCGCTTCACGAGCTGCGCAAGCGCGTCGTCCCAGTAGTCAGGCCTGTCATTTGGTACCGGTGAGAATGCGACCATTTTTGGCGCTGTTTTTTCGGACGTCTTGGCGGCGGTTTTGCCCACCGTTTTAGATCCGGTAGATACGGGTGCCTTGGCAACTGCCTTAGTCTTGGCCAGACCTGCTACCTTTGCTGCCACCTTTGTTGCTGTCTTTGTTGCCGTCTTTGCCGCCGCCTTAGTTGTCGCCTTGGTTGTCGCCTTTGCTAATGTCGTCGCTGGCACCTGAGCACCTGCGGTCTTCACTGTTTTTGTTGTCATGATCGTTGACCTTACGCACGTCGCCACTGAGTCAGGCCACCGGGCTTGTCATCAAGCTCGATTCCTGCGGCTTTGAGTGTTGCACGAATTCGGTCAGACTCGGCAAAGTTTTTTTGTTGCTTGGCAAGTGCACGTGCAGCAATGCGTTCTTCGATCTGCTGTTCTGAAAGTGGAGCGCTAGCCTCTTGCGTGCCTGCTGCACCCGCGTCTGCTGACGTGACAGTGCCAGTCGCTGTCGCAAAGGCAGTCGCCGTTGCTGTCACACCCGATGCTTTTGCCACATTCGCTTGTTCAATAGCACGACGGGTGTAACGCGTAGCGCTTTGAAAATACGTTTTAGGATCTTGTTGCAACAGACCTAACAACGAAGCGAGCGCCCTGAGTTGCGAGCACACACTCGCGTCTTTAGTTCGGTTCGCTTGACTGGCCAACTCAAATAACGCAGCGACCGCACCCGCAGAATTAAAGTCATCATCCATCGCGACTTTAAAGGCTTGCGCAGCTGAGGTTGACCAGTCAATCTCGGCCGAACCACTCGCTGGAATATTTTGTAAGGTTTGATATAAACGATCAAGCGACTGTTGCGCATCGATTAAATTATCGGGCGCATAGTTTTGCGCGCTGCGGTAGTGATTGCGCACAATAAAAAACCGCAACATTTCGGCTTCACGCGGGTTGACCTGATACTGCGCAGACTCGGCGCTGTGGCCGGGCAAATCAGTACTCACACCAATCGTTTGGCGAATCGTCCGAAAGTTGCCTAACGACTTCGACATTTTGTCTGAGTCAACCATCAGCGGGCCGCAGTGCATCCAAGTGTTGGCCAGCATGCCGCCAAACGCCCCCTCAGTTTGGGCAATTTCGTTTTCGTGATGCGGAAACTTCAAATCGGGCCCACCACCATGAATATCGAGCGGCACGCCCAACAAAGCCTTACTCATCGCCGAGCATTCAATATGCCAACCCGGGCGCCCCCAGCCGTACACGGACGGCCAGCGGGTATCTTCGGGTTCGTGTTCTTTGGCGGATTTCCATAAAACAAAATCCAGAGGATCGCGCTTGTTCGACCCCACAGCCACACGCTCGCCCGCCCGCAGATCGTCAAGCGATTTGCCTGAGAGCTTGCCGTATCCGGCAAACTCGCGCACCGCAAAGTTCACGTCGCCATCCGGTGCGTGGTAAGCCAACCCCTTTTTTTCGAGCGTACCGATAATATCGAGCATATCGCCCACATATTCAGTTGCCCGAGGCTGATGGTCGGGGGCCTGAACCCCCAAGGCCTGTTCATCCGCGTGCATCGCTTGGATGAAAAACTGGGTCACCTCACCCAAGCGCTGATTCGACTGAACCGCTTTTTTGATGATTTTGTCGTCAATATCGGTGATATTACGCACATAACTGACCTGCAAGCCCGAGACCCGCAACCAGCGCTGAATGACATCAAAGCTCACGAGCATGCGCGCATGGCCAAGATGGCAGTAGTCATACACCGTCATCCCGCAGACATACAAACCGGCAAAACCAGCCCGCAACGGGGTAAAGGGACGTTTAGAGCGTGACAATGAGTCGTAAATCTGGAGCATGCTTAACAGAGGAAAAGGGGCCGGAACAGAGAAAATTAGACGCTGCGCGGTGTTCGAGCAAAAGCAGCGTTAAAATGCGAACGATCAAGTATAGCAATTGAGGGTTTTAAGCCTTGAAGCTGCCAAAAAGCATAGGTTCAATTCTGTTATTCGTTAGCTCTGCGGCGCTTTTGCCCGGGGTGGGGCTTGCCCAGGTCAATTACGGTAGCAGCACAACACCGGGGTCAATCAACCCCTTAAACCCTGCCGCGGTTACGCAACGGCAGGGGCAAAACTCGCAAATGCCGATGCCCTCGGCCATGCCGGGAGCTGCCTCTAATCAGGTTTTAGGCGACCAACCCAAAGAGCTAGGCTGGGACGGTTTAGCCAAAGTCCTAGATGCGATCTCACCTCCGGTCGACACCCGCGTTCCTCTGACGCCCTCTGAAGTGGCCACACGCATCGAGGGTCTGATCCGGGCGGATCGATTGCCTGAGGCGCTCGCTGAGGTTGAAAAGCGCTTGGTCGTTGAAGCCAACCGTGCCACCCCCGGCACGGATGTGCAACTCATGTTTATGCAGGCCCGTTTATTCACTGAAATGAACCGCCTGACTGAAGCCGAAGCGATTTACCAACGCATGACCATGCGGTTTCCAGAGCTTCCTGAGCCCTGGAACAACCTCGCCGCCCTCTATGTGCGCCGCGATGAACTCGATCAGGCGCGTCGCGCGCTTGAACAAGCCATTATGATTAATCCAAAATATGCCGTGGCCCAGGCTAATTTAGGCGACGTGCAAATGAGCCTGGCTTTGCGGGCTTACCAGCGTGCTGCTGCTGCCGGCGTGCCTGGCCTCACCCCTAAAATCCGTAGTGTTAAGACACTCATCGAGGGCTCTGCTAAATGACCATATCTTTAAACTGGCTGCGTGTCGTGCGCAGCCTTGTACTAGTTGGTATGCTGCCGCTAGTGTCTTTGAGCGCCCAGGCGGCGCCCCCTTCTATCTCAACCCCTAAACAAGGCGTTACTTCAATGAGCACCAACCCCCGCGTCAAAATGACCACCAGCCTCGGCGATATCGTTATCACCTTAGATGCCGTTAAAGCCCCAAAAACAGTTGCTAATTTTTTAGCCTATGTCAACGATGGTTTTTACAATGGCACGGTTTTTCATCGTGTGATTGACGGTTTCATGGTTCAAGGCGGTGGCTTTGAGCCGGGCCTTAAGCAAAAGCCCACAAAAGCCAATGTTGAAAACGAAGCCAACAACGGCCTGAAAAACAACAAGTACACGCTGGCGATGGCTCGCACCAGCGATCCGCATTCAGCGACTGCTCAATTCTTTATTAACGTTGCCAACAACGACTTCTTAAATCACACCGCACCCACAGCGCAAGGCTGGGGCTACGCCGTGTTTGGTGAAGTCACAGAAGGCAAAGATATTGTCGACAAAATGAAGGCCGTTGCCACAGCAAATAGTGGCTTTCATCAAAACGTGCCAACCACCGATCTGCTCATCATAAAGGCTGTCGTCCTTGAATAAGATTGCCCTTGCAGGTCCGGTCTGGCTCGCTTCAGATGTTCATTTGGGGCAGAACACCGTTCAAACCTCAGAAGCCTTTCGGGACTTTCTCAAGTTAGCCTCGAAAGAGGCTGCTGGGCTGTTACTGCCGGGCGACATCTTTGACGCCTGGATTGGTGACGATGTCGCCGTGGTGGCACCACCGTGGCTTGCGCAAGACTTGATGGCCATCAAAGCGTGTGCTGCCCAGATTCCGGTTTGGCTAGGTCGTGGCAATCGCGACTTTTTGATGGGCGAAGCCTTGGCTTCAGGCTTGGGTGCACGTTTATTACCCGAGCAGGTCTTAGTCACCATCGGTGGGCGCACGATGTTGCTCAGTCACGGCGACGAATACTGCACTGATGATCTTCCTTACCAGCAATTTCGCGCCATGGTGCGCAATCCTGCTTGGCAATCTGGCTTTTTGGCACGCAGCATCCCTGAACGACTCACACTAGCCGCTCAGGCGCGTGGCGAGAGTATGGCTGCCAACCAAAATAAAAGTAGCGAGATTATGGATGTCAACGCTGATGCTGTGGCAACCGCGATCCGCGCAGCCAACGTTTCAATGGTTGTGCATGGCCATACACATCGCCCTGGCCGTAATGTTTTATCGGTCGACGGCAATCGCTGCGAACGTTGGGTGTTGCCTGACTGGGATTGCGATCATCTTGAAGGCGGCGAAAAAGCCCGCGGTGGCTGGATGGTGATTGACGAAGACGGTCCAAGCCTGTTTGACTTAGATCGCGCGTAGCTATTGCACAGTATGGTCAACCGCCTGCGTTAATTTTTTGACACGCACCTGTGCAATACGCCTTCCGATGATCTGCACGACTTCAAAATTAAACCGTGCGTGCGGCCCTACAAACTCACATTGATCGCCCGCCACGGGCAATTGACCAAAGCGCTCAAGCAGGTAGCCTGCAAGCGTTGTGTAATCCTGATCAGCATCCACTAAGCCTTCAGTATCAAGCAATTGCTCAAGGTGATGCAAGTCTGCTCCGCCGTCGACGCTCCATTGATCGGTACCATCTGAAACAATATCCGGTGTCTCATCTTCGTCTGGAAACTCGCCCGCAATCGCCTCAAAGACGTCGATCGGCGTGACCAAGCCTTGAATGGTGCCAAACTCGTCGGCCACCAATACCAACTGTCCGCGTGAGCGCTTCAAGGTATCCATCAGACGAATGATGCTAATCGTATCGTGCACGATAATCGGCTCGCGCAAATTCACTTTGCGGATATTGCCGTGCGTCAGCAGATCCGCAATCATGTCTTTCGCACGCCCAATACCCACCACATCGTCAACCGAAGCGCGGCATACTGGAAAAAAGCTGTGAGGCACTGCGGCGATTTGTTGTTGAATATCTTGTGGGCTATCGTCAAGATTAATCCACGAAATCTCGGTGCGTGGCGTCATCACAGAATGCACTGAGCGCTCGGCGAGGGTCAAGACACCACTCACCATGTTGCGCTCTTCAACACCAAACGAAACAGCCTGCGCGCCAGCCTGCAATGAAGGGGCCGGCATGAGGACTTCGTCAGGTAAGCGCTTGCCCAACATACGCAGCACAGCCTCGGCCGTGCGCTCGCGCATCGGGCGACCCGCCTCAATTTTGATCCCGTTGTGCCGGGCCAGCTGATTCAAAAGCTCGATCAGTACCGAGAAACCAATGGCGGCGTAAAGATAACCTTTGGGTACCTTAAAACCAAAGCCCTCGGCCACCAGAGAAAAACCGATCATCAGCAAAAAGCCCAGACACAACACCACCACGGTTGGATGTGCATTCACAAAGGCGGTTAAGGGCTTCGAAGCGATCAACATGATGCCCACGGCAATCACGACTGCAGCCATCATTACCGGCAAATGATCAACCATGCCAATTGCTGTAATCACTGCGTCGATCGAAAAGACCGCGTCTAGCACGACGATCTGCGTCACAATCACCCAGAAATCGGCGTACGTTCTGGCCTGACCCAGTTCGCGACTCGTGCCCTCAAGGCGCTCGTGTAATTCAAGCGTGCCTTTGAGCAGCAAAAAGAAACCGCCCACCATCAAGATAAGATCGCGACCAGAAAATTCAAAGCCCCAAAAGCTAAGCCATGGCTCTTTGAGCTGCACGAGCCACGAGATCCCCATCAGCAAGCCTAGGCGCATGATGAGGGCAAGGGACAATCCAATGATGCGCGCGCGGTCGCGCTGTGCCGGCGGTAGTTTGTCGGCAAGAATTGCGATAAATATCAGGTTGTCGATGCCGAGAACGATCTCGAGTACGACGAGGGTAAAAAGGCCGACCCATATCGTTGGGTCAAGCAGCCACTCCATTGAGGGCTCCGAAAGTTAAAGACTGCTTTATGGTAGCCGATAAAAGCGCATAACGGCTGTCATCTCTGCTGCGATCGGTGCTAGACCGCTATCGAGCCTTGAGTAGGCCTCAGTCGGCCACACAGCAAACCTTGTCGTTCAGAACGCGTAAAAGCCGCGAACGACAAAGCCGTTCAATTTGTGAAGCATTCAGTAAGGAGTCACTATTGCGTTGACAACGCCCTCACCCAGAATGTAAGGCTTGGCGCGCGTCAAAATCAAACTTTAACAAACCCTAGCATCTGCGTAAAAATCTTAGGCGTTGCAGCCAGCACATTGCCAGATTCCATCCAAGTTTGCTCGCCCTCTAAGTCAGACACCAGCCCACCCGCCTCGAGCACCATTAAGCTTGCCGCAGCCATATCCCACTGTTTTAACCCGATCCCACAAAAGCCATCGAGCCTGCCGACTGCAACGTAAGCCATATCCAGCACAGCCGAACCCGTACGCCGTACGCCTGCACACCCGCGTGCCATTTCAAGATAGCGCGGCGCCGATAAGTCATCGGGCCCCACTGAACCCGGCCAGCGCGCGCCAAGTAAAGCATCATGAAATTTAGTTTGTGCCGTGACACGCATGCGGCGGTCATTTAAAAATGCGCCACCGCCACGACTCGCCGTAAACATTTCGTTGCGCGAGGGATCGTAAATGACAGCATGCATCACTTGCCCGCGTTGACGCAACGCAATTGAAATCGCGTAGTTCGGAAACCCATGAATGAAATTGGTGGTGCCATCAATGGGATCAATCACCCATTCGTTTTCAGCAAGCTCGCCTTCGGGCGTGTTGCCATGCTGACCAGACTCTTCAGCTAAAAAGGTGTGATCTGGATAAGCCGTACTTAAAAGGCTGATAATCTCGTCTTCGGCGAGACGATCGACTTCCGTG
Source organism: Bordetella parapertussis (assembly GCA_945911685.1). GTDB lineage: Bacteria > Pseudomonadota > Gammaproteobacteria > Burkholderiales > Burkholderiaceae_B > Zwartia > Zwartia parapertussis_K. The sequence goes on along the minus strand of CAMEAW010000010.1, from coordinate 27,797 downwards.
ACATAATCGCGTGGCCCTTTACGGGCAACTTGAAGGCGATCTAAGTCGAGGCTTGCGCGGTTAATGATGGTGCCGGCGCGCCGGGCCGCCTTGATGGCGGTATTAAGCATCGGGTGCATAAAGGGTGCTTTATTAAATAGGCTAAACAGGGATTTTAGATGACTCTGGATTTTTCTCGCGTTCGCTTCATCATGACCGAGCCCAGCCACCCCGGAAACGTCGGTTCGGCGGCTCGTGCAATCAAGACAATGGGCTTTGACGAACTCGTGTTGGTTGCCCCAAAACTGCCCAATATGACGCTTGAGGCTGATGCGAAAGCGTTGGCAAGCGGCGCCTCAGATGTACTTGAGCGCACCCAAACGTACGCTACGCTTAGCCAAGCGCTTGAGCCAGTCACCTTATCCTTTGCTCTCACTGCCCGTGCCCGCGACCTGGGGCCTCCAGTGTGTGACATCCGCCAGGCTGCTCAGATGGCGCGAGATCATCTACGCGAGCATCCACAAGGCCGCGTCGCCCTCGTAGTCGGCACGGAGCGCTCGGGCCTCACTAACGAGCAGGTGAGCCTGTGCCATCGGGCCTGCACGATCCCTGCCAATCCTTTGTACAGCTCGCTAAACGTTGCGCAGGCTCTGCAGCTAGGTGCTTTTGAGTTGCGCTACGCTTTGCTCGGCCTTGAGGCGGGTCAGTCTGTGTCGCCACTCAGCCGGGCAGCAGCCATGGCGCTCGCAGCCAATCCTAATAACGCGTTAGATATCAACGCCTTGCCTGAGCCGTCTCAACCCTCAGGCAGTCGCCCTGCCAGTAGCCAAGCGCTGCAAGCTTTGCTGGTGCACTGGCAACAGGCCCTAACGGCGGTTGAATTCTTAAATCCGGCTCATCCCAAAAAACTAATGCCACGTATGCAGCATTTTTTTAATCGTAACGGCCTCACCGTCGACGAGGTTGATATGTGGCGAGGCGTATGCACCGCAATGGTCACGACCGCGCGCCGCACTAAACCGCCTTCATCATCCGGTTAATATCCGCCCGAAGTCATCTTTGGTCTACCATCGCCGCTATGCTGAACAAACTTCGCGAAAATATCGCCTGTATCCTTGAACGTGACCCCGCTGCGCGCAGCAAGCTCGAGGTCATCACGTGTTATCCAGGCTTTCATGCAATAGTGGTGCATGGTATTGCGCACCGGCTTTGGGTGGCGCAATGGTTTTGGCTGGGGCGCTTTATTTCGCACTTGGGTCGGATCCTGACGGGCATCGAAATTCACCCGGGCGCCACCATCGGCCGCCGCGTCTTTATTGATCATGGGTTTGGCGTGGTGATTGGCGAGACCGCCGAGATCGGCGACGACTGCACCATCTATCAGGGCGTCACCTTAGGTGGGACTCGGCTCTACAAAGGCGCCAAGCGTCATCCAACTCTGGGTAAGGGGGTTGTGGTGGGTGCGGGCGCACAAGTGCTGGGTGGGTTCACTGTTGGCGACGGCGCGCGCATTGGATCGAACGCAGTGGTCGTCAAGCCGGTACCAGCCGGCGCAACTGCAGTAGGCAACCCGGCGCGTTTGATTGAAGCTAAACACGATTCACCTGAAGCCACAACGAGCAACGTTAAAGACGCACAGCCTGCACAGGCCACAAGCACTGTTGCGGCAACATTAAGCGCTCAGGCAACACCGCATACAACTGAGGCTGCGAACACGCCTCACAGCACTTCAACCCCGCTATCCCCCTGCGATGCGGGTTGGGATGCTGCCCCACTGAAAGCCTTGCTCGACAAGGGTGCACCTGCCTCAAGCTCGGCCGCGTCAAGTGACTCGGCAAGCGACGCTGCAGGGTTCACCGCTTACGCGGTTGATCCCGGGGCCGGTGATCCGTTAGTGAAAGTGTTGCATGAACTCATCAACCATGCCGCGGCACAAGATGCCCGTATCGCGCAACTTTGCCAAACGATTGAAGCGATGGGCTCGCACGTCAACGGGCAAAATGTACCGCTTGATGCTCAGCGTTTAAATAAACTTGTTGACGAGTAAAGCGCTCGACTGCAAGCCAGGCTTCGTGACGAACTCAGACACTTGCACGCTGCAAGGCTGAGTCGCTGAGCTCGAGTCACGCTTGCAGAGCCTAGCCCAGCCTCTGAAAGGCTGGGGTACGTTCTGTACTGCGTGGTTACTCGGCCTTCGCGCCAGCGCTTTTTACAACCACGCCCCAGCTCTCGGTTTGTGACTTAAGAAACTGATCAAATTGTTCGACCGTACCTGAACCGTTCGTTGCACCCAAGTCGTCTAAGCGCTTTTGAACATCGGGCTTGGCCAAGACTTTATTCATTGCGACGTTAAGCTTCGCGATGATCTCTTTGGGCGTACCTGCAGGCGCTGCCAAGCCAAACCACGAAGATACGTCAAAACCCGGAAAACCAGATTCTTGCATCGTGGGGACATCAGGCGCAGCGGGCGAACGCTTAGGCGAGGTAATCGCTAACGCACGCAATTTACCTGCTTGCACCAAAGGCCAAGCCGTTGGCATGTTGTCAAACATCATCTGCACTTGCCCACCCATTAAATCAGTCAGGGCAGGCGTACTACCTTTGTAGGGGATGTGCGGGATGTCGAGCTTTGTTGTCAGTTTGAACAACTCACCCGTCATGTGGATCGAGGTGCCCGCGCCCGAAGATGCAAAATTTAACGCACCTGGATTTTTCTTGGCATACGCGATCAACTCTTGAACGCTATTGACCGGCACTTTGGGATTAATCACAAGCATGTTTGGCACCTTGGCGGCCAAGCCAATGGGGCTAAAGTCTTTGATGACATCAAATTTTAAATTTGAATACAGAGTGTGATTGATCGCATTGGTCACTGCCATCATGAATAAGGTATAGCCATCAGGCGCTGCGCGCACAACTAACTCGGCCGCGATGTTGCTGCCTGCACCAGGTTTGTTTTCAACCACAAAACTTTGACCCAAATCTTCGGTCATATCTTTAGCGAGAATACGGGCGAGCACGTCTGTCGAACCGCCTGCCGAAAACCCAACCACGATGCGTACGGGTTTGGTCGGGTACGGAGTTTGCGCTTGCGCCGAACTTGACATCATCCCCAAAGGGCCGAGCAAACTACAGGCTAACAGCGCAGCAGAACGTGCAGATTTGAATAGCGCCATGATGTGATCCCTTTCGTTTTCAGTGAACTTACACATTATATTAGTTGTAATGCAGTCGGACTGCGCCCGGGATATCAATCAAGTACGCTTTTACCCTATCTATATGTAGGGTAAAAATAAACATGTTCTTGATCTTTCAGTTAAACTAAATTAAAATAAGTATAACATTTCCCTACATAAAGTTCGGGTTATAAGATACTTATGAAAAAGATGGCTCTGTTTCGCAAACTCTCTGAGCTCGACAAGCGCGGGGTTTACGTCCTGGCACGGCGCGACCTCGAGAAGCTTTTCCCAGAGGAAGGTGAGAAGGCAATGGAGAAGTCTCTGCAGCGTATGGTCGCGGACGACCTGTTACAGCGCGTGGCCAAGGGCCTCTACGTCAATCCGGCAGCGACTAGCAAGAACCGCTGGATCGCAGAAGAAATCGCCAAGGCGCTGCGGCCGGGCAGCCTGTCGTATGTGAGCCTGGAATCAATCCTCTCAGAATACGGAGTGATCTCGCAAGTTCCGGTCAGTCGCATGACGGTGATGACTACCGGAAAAAGCGGCACGGTTGAGACCCCCTACGGAACGATCGAATTCACGCACACCAAGCGGCGCGTGGTCGAGATCATCAAGCGCACTCTACTTGCCAAGGGCAGGCCGTTGCGTATCGCCACCAAACAAGCGGCGGTCCGCGATCTTTTGCGCGTGGGCCGCAACGCCAACATGATCGACCAAAGAGAACTGGACGATGAACAACAAAGGGATGAGGTATGAGCGAGGATAAGGTGGATTTCAACGCGCTGGTCGACCTGGCCATGACCAATTCGGCGCTGTCGGCCATGCGCCCAGTGGTCGAGAAAGAGCTGCTGCACTACGAGATATTCCAGGCGCTCGACGCGGAGGGTCTGCTCAAGAATCTAGTGTTTCAAGGCGGCACGTCGCTGCGTCTGTGCCGCGGATCTGACCGCTTCAGCGAAGATCTCGACTTCGCCGGCGGCATCGATTTCTCAGCTGACAGCATGGAGCGGATCAAGCACTGCGTCGAGACGCGCATTGGTGAACGCTTCGGTCTCAAAGTAACGGTGAACAACAAGCCTTCCAAGGGCGTCGATGGTGAAGTCAAGCATGTGCGCGTAGACAAGTGGTGGATCTCGATTGAGACGGCGCCAGAGAACCCAGCGATGCCGCGCCAAAAAATCAAGTTAGAGATCGCAAACATCCCCGCCTACACTCGCGAGCTGACACCGCTACGCATCAACTACGATTTCCTCAGGGGCATGCCGACGGTGCTGGCCAACGCGGAGTCACTCGACGAGATCACCGCAGACAAAGTGCTCGCATTTCCAACCTCGCTTCTCGACAACGCCGGCAAGCCGGTCGGCCCCGACTCCGCGAAGACCAGGCACCGCGACATCTGGGACTTGGCATGGATGGCCACGCGCGGCGCGCAGCTGGTGCCGGGATTGGTAGCCGTGAAGATCGGCGACTACGGCGTCGTGAACTACCCCGGCCTGCTCGATCAGGCGATCAAGCAGCTTCCAGCGATCGTGAAGAGTCGCGAATTCAAAGCGCAGATGAGCCGCTTCATCGATTCGGCGACCCTCGCCAAGACTGTCGCCAACGACGGCTACAACGACTACTTGACGATGTCAGTTGGCGGTCTGTTCACGCAAATGCGGACGGCGCTGGCGAACACTTCAATCGAAATGCTGGCAGCGCCCTATACCAAGAAGGGGTCAGGGCCCACGGCGAAACTGGCCCCCAAGCGCAAGCAGGCGTCGAGCCTCGATCGCTGAGTCGGCGCCCGATCACCGCGCGATCCCATCCTCGAACGACTTGGCGTTTTCTTCTGCGGCAAACCCTTGTAGCGAAAAGAATTGTCGTTTCAAGGGGAGTAAACTGGCGCGTAACAAACGAACGGATTCGTTGCACGAAAACGCAGTCAGTTATTGAATGACAACAGAAAAACAAGAAACCAACAGACAGCCTTCAGACGCACTAGGCGGGGGCTTAGACACGTCTACACTTACCCCCATGATGCAGCAATACCTGCGCCTTAAAGCTGAGGCAGGGCCGTTGCTGCTGCTTTATCGCATGGGCGACTTCTATGAGATGTTTTATGAAGACGCTGAGCGCGGTGCAAAGCTGTTAGGTTTAACGCTGACGCGGCGCGGCTCGTCAAATGGGGTACCCATCCCGATGGCGGGCCTGCCCTACCACGCCGCTGAGCAATACTTGGCCAAGTTAGTGGCGCAAGGTGTCTCGGTCGCGATCTGCGAGCAAATTGGCGACCCCGCCGCAAGCAAAGGCCCGGTCGAGCGCAAGATCGTGCGCATTGTCACGCCCGGCACGCTCACAGACGAAGCCTTGCTGCCCTCAAAAGCCGATCGCTGCGTCGCCGCCGTGTTTGTGCCGCGCAAAGGTAATAAAGCGCAACGTGCGGGCGTGGCCTGGCTGAACTTAGCAAGTGGCGAGTTCAAACTGTCTGAGTGCGCCGCTGAAGCGCTGGATTCTGAACTACACCGCATTGATCCGGCGGAAATCATTTTGGCTGACGATGCCCAACTTGATTTGACGCTGCATTGTGCTGCGACCAAGATACCGCCTTGGCATTTTGAAGCGGAGCAAGCGCAAGCACACTTGCTGACGCACTTTAAAACTGAATCGCTTTCGGGCTTTGATGTGGATGACCTACCTACTGCGCTATGCGCAGCCGGGGCGTTATTACGCTATGCCGGGCGCACGCAAGCACATGCCCTATCGCACGTACAGACCTTGGTGGCCGATCGGGCCAGTCAGTATGTGTTAATGGATCCGGCCACGCGTCGCAATCTTGAATTAACTCGTACGCTTTCTGGTGAAGAAGCGCCCACTTTATTTTCAATTTTGGATAACTGCTGCACGCCGATGGGTAGTCGCCTCTTGCGCAGGTGGTTGCATCACCCCTTGCGTGACAATGCGCCGGTGCTTGAGCGCCAACAGGCGATTGGCAGTTTAATGACGGCAAGCGACCAGCGTAGCGAATTGCTACATGCGAAGCCACTTTTGCAAGCCCTGCGTGCTGAACTCAACAAGCTACCCGATCTTGAACGCATTACGACACGCATCGCATTGCTATCAGTACGTCCACGTGAACTTGCCAGTTTGCGGGATGCGTTAAGCGCGTTGCCGGCGGTGCAGCAACAAGTACTTTCAGCACTGGGGCTGCCGCAGTCGTCCGAAGTTCCAGCAACGCAAGTGGATGCAACCAACAGCACACCACGCTTGCGAGCGCTTGCACAAGCACTCACTCCACCCGAAGGCTTGCAAGAGTTATTAACGCGCGCCATCGCCTTAGAACCCGCCGCATTAGCGCGTGATGGTGGCGTGCTCGCCACAGGCTTTGATGCCGAGCTGGATGAGTTGCGTGCCATTTCAACCGATAACGGCGCCTTTTTGCTTGAGCTTGAAGCACGCGAACGTGCGCGTACAGGTATCGCGACCTTGCGTGTTGAGTTCAATCGGGTCCACGGGTTTTTTATTGAAGTCAGCCGCGCGCAAGCCGATAAAGTGCCTGATGACTATCGTCGGCGCCAGACACTTAAAAACGCCGAGCGCTACATCACGCCCGAACTCAAATCCTGGGAAGATAAAGTCTTATCCGCCCAAGACCGCTCGCTTGCCCGTGAAAAATGGCTGTTTGAGCAATTGCTTGAGCAGCTCACTGCGCAAGTGAAACAGCTGGCGCAGTGCGCCGCAGCCTGCGCTGAGCTTGACGCCTTAGTCTCACTGGCACACCACGCTCAGCACCATCAATGGGTGGCGCCAACACTGTTAGATCACTCGGCCATTGAGATCACTTTAGGCCGTCATCCAGTCGTTGAACGCGCGATCGAGCGTTTTACGCCGAATAGTTGTTCGTTAAATGCGCACCGTGCTTTATTGGTGATTACCGGCCCGAACATGGGCGGTAAATCAACCTACATGCGACAGGTTGCGCTCATCGCTTTATTGGCGCGCGTGGGCAGCTTTGTGCCCGCGCAAAGCGCAGCGATTGGTCCGCTTGATCGGATCTTTACGCGTATTGGCGCGGCTGATGATTTAGCCGGTGGGCGTTCGACCTTCATGATGGAGATGATCGAGGCTGCTGCTATTTTGGCTTCGAGTTCAGCACAAAGTTTGGTGCTGATGGACGAGATTGGACGCGGCACCTCGACCTATGATGGCTTGGCGCTGGCCTGGTCGATTGCGCAGCGCTTAGTCACGCATAACCGCGCACTGACGTTATTTGCGACCCATTATTTTGAAATCACCCGAATGCCTAGCGAGCAAGCAAATACCGCAAACGTGCATCTTGCTGCAGCTGAGTCTCCCTCGGGTATTGTGTTTTTACATGAAGTGAAAGACGGGCCTGCCAGCCGCAGCTACGGGATCCAAGTCGCACAACGCGCCGGTATCCCGCAGGCGGTGATTCGTCATGCCACCCGCGAGCTTGAAAGGCTTGAAGCACAAGGCGCACCGACCCCACAGCTAGGATTGTTTGGTGAAGTGGTGGATGCTGAGGCGCAAGCCGCTGCTGCGGCTGAAATGAATGAGGCGCAAGAGGCGCTGCAACAGGCGTTAGCTTCACTTGACCCAGATACTTTAAGCCCACGCGAAGCACTTGAGGCGTTGTATCAACTTAAAAAACTGCAGCTTTGATTCGCTTCGATTTCAATTTGCGCTACGCACCTATCTTGCGTAGATACGAACGGCAGACCACGCACTGAGAACAGGCTACACATCATGAATCCAAATAAACCTCTCGCTTTGCTTGGTGGTTTGACGCCCACCCAGTTCATGAAAACGTACTGGCAACGCAAGCCCTTGGTGATTAGACAGGCGTTTACTGGTTTCAAGCCTCCCGTCTCTACTGCAGCCCTTAAAAAAATGAGCCGCCGCGACGATGTCGAGTCGCGCTTGGTGTGGCGCGAAAAAGGTCAATGGCAGATGGATCGCGGCCCTTTTGCTCGGTTGCCAAAGGCGTCTGAGCCTGAGTGGTCACTGTTGGTGCAAAGTGTTGACATCCAAGACGATGCTGCCTGCGCCTTGATGAATCAGTTTCGCTTTGTGCCCGATGCACGCCTGGATGACTTGATGATTAGTCTGGCGACAATGGGGGGCGGTGTCGGCCCGCACTTTGATAGTTACGATGTGTTTTTATTGCAAGGTCAAGGGCGTAGACGTTGGCAGATTAGTCAGCAGCGCGATCTCACGCTGATCCCAGACTTGTCGCTCAAAATATTAAAAAACTTTATCCCAGAAGAAGAGTTTGTTTTAGAGCCTGGTGACATGCTGTATCTGCCACCGCAAGCGGCGCACGATGGTGTGGCGCTTGATAATGATTGCATGACGATTTCAATTGGCTTTCGGGCGCCCGATCAAGCTGCCTTGGCGCGCGGGATGCTTGAAGCCGCCGCGGATCAGATCGTGGCGCGTGCGGGGCTAGCGAGCGGGCCATACGGCGAGCCACCCTTACCCGGCCCAACGCTTGATGCTTTGTATCGCGACGCGGGGCAACAGGCTAGTGCGCATCCAGCTGAGATCCCGGCTGGTTTGATTGACGCTGCGGTGCGAGCGGTGTCTAAGATTCAATTTAATGCCGCACTGGCGCAGCGATTTTTAGGATGTTGGCTCACTGAACCGAATCAGGCTGCGGTGTTTGATAGCGATTATGGTAATGATGATCAAGAAGCGCCCTACACACACTGGGCGCTTGATCGTCGCACACGCATGTTGTATCGCGGCAAGCACCTGTTTATTAATGGAGAGGTCGCGCCCGTTGCTGCAGAAGCAGGCCTAAAGATTTTGGCCGATGCGCGTGAACTGTCTGGCGCTGACCCTGCCACACAAAAGCTCACCCCCGAAGCTGTAGACACGCTCACCGAATGGCTGTCGGCTGGGTGGATTCATTTGGTGCGTCGATAGTTTCTCATCAAAGACCGAATTAATTAATTCGACGAGTGACTGCTCAGCCAATCGCTCAGCGCAGCATCTACGCGTTTTTGCCAGCCTTGACCTGTAGCACGAAACCGACTCACAACATCATGAGATAACCGAATCGTAATTCGATCTTTAACCGGTAACTTTTGCTGCCCCCGAACAGCGATTTTTTTGAGCAACGATTCAGGCAACACTTCTTTAACAGGCTTAAAGATGTCTTGATCCAAATGCGACAAATCCCTAACTTCACCCTCTTGGTCAGTCAGTGGCTTGTTTTTTTCATAACGAAGAACCTCTGTTTGTTCGCTTTACGGAAGCTGATCACGCGAATTCCGCGACTGGTTTATTTGAAGTTGCTGCATACTGTAATTATAAACAGTATATCCGCGAGTTCAAAATGCAAACAGCTAGGACAGCGCTGCTGTCCGCGCTATTCATCCCCGGCCTAAAGGCCGAGGCTTTCCGCGCACTCCGGTAAAATGCGCATGGCCGCTGGGCTGCAGCCAGAACAAAGGTCATTGGGTCACAGGCGGCACAACAGCAGATTTTGCCGGGTAATTCCAAAGCTTCACCAAGCTGGCTCGAACTTTTACCAATTTGCCTAGAACTTTTTTGGATTTTTGTACTCGAACAAACAACATGAAAAAAATCATCAAAACCGACGCAGAGTGGAAGGCCCAGCTTTCTTCTGAAGAGTATTACGTGGCTCGACAAAAAGGTACCGAGCGGCCGTTTACAGGCCGTTATTGGGATCACAACGAACCCGGCGTTTATCGCTGCGTAGGCTGCGGCACAGCACTGTTCGCCTCTGACACTAAATTTGACGCAGGCTGCGGCTGGCCAAGCTATTTTGTAGCCATCGATGGCGAGAACGTGCGTGAAGAAACCGATAGCACGCACGGCATGCTGCGCACTGAAGTCTTATGCAATGTCTGCGACAGCCATCTGGGCCATGTATTTCCGGATGGTCCCCCACCGACTGGTTTGCGCTACTGCATCAACTCAGTTTCACTGACCTTTGAGCCACTCACACCTTAAGCTTATCCTCGCCTCTCGCGGCGTGGCTTTACAAAGCGACCCATGAAAAAATTTCTCTTCGATCTATTTCCGCTGATTTTATTTTTTGCGGCCTACAAGTTTGCCGATATTTATGTTGCGACTGGCGTTGCAATGGCCGCCGCAATCTTGCAAATTCTGTGGATCAAATTAACCCGCAAGCCCATTGAAGGCATGCACTGGATTAATCTTGGCGTGATTGTGGTGTTTGGCGGTGCCACCCTTTGGTTCAAAGACGACGCCTTTATCAAATGGAAGCCGACCATGTTGTACTGGCTGTTTGGCGGCGTATTGTTAATTAGCCAACTGTTTTTAGGCCGCAACCTAATGCAAAAGCTACTCGGTGAAAAAATCTCGATGGCGACTGCGGCTTGGAATCGCCTCAACTTAAGCTGGGCGTTTTTCTTTATTTCCGCCGGCGCCATCAATCTCTTTGTTGCATTTTCAGGCTACTTCACCACCGATCAGTGGGTCAACTTTAAGGTGTTTGGGCTGATGGGCTTGCTGATTGCATTTGTGATCGGACAGTCGGTTTGGCTAGGCAAGCACATGGACACCAAAGAGGGCGAGCCCAAGCCATGACCCCTTCATCGCCCCGCGCTGACACCAAGCCAGTCAACCCCCATCTGACGTTATTGCAAGAGCGTTTGACCGCGCTCAACGCCAGCGAGCTCACGATTCAAGACGAGTCGCATTTACATGCTGGACACGCCGGCAATCAAGGCGGCGCCAGTCATTTTCGGGCCACCATTGTGGCCGAGTGTTTTTCTAACCGGCCGATGGTTGCGCAACATCGTCTGGTGTATGATCTTTTGCGCGATTTAATCCCATACCCGATTCACGCACTTGCGCTAACGACTCGGGCGCCCTCCAAAGGAAATTCATGAAACGTATCATCATGCTCGCCGCCTCATTGGCGCTTGCAGCCCCACTCTATGCACAAAACGTGGCGACCGTAAACGGCAAAGCTATTACGCAAGAAAGCGTCGATCAGTTTGTCAAACTGCTGATCAGCCAAGGCCAGGGCGCCTCTGACACCCCTCAGTTGCGCGAGCAAGTCAAAGAAGAGTTGATCAACCGCCAGGTGATGGTGCAAGCCGCTGAGCAAGCCGGCATCGCCAAAGACCCGACCGTTGCAATTCAACTTGAGTTAAGTCGCCAAGGGATTATGGTTCAAGCTTTGATGGCCGACTATGTCAAAAAGAACCCCGTCACTGAGGCAACTGCAAAAGCCGAATACGACAAACTCAAAAAAGCCGAAGACGGTAAGTTTGAATACAACGTGCGTCACATTTTGGTAGATGACGAAAAAGTAGCGAATGACATGCAGGCAAAACTTAAAGCCAAATCGGCTAAGTTTGAAGACCTGGCTAAGCAATCGAAAGACACTGGCTCTGCCGACAAAGGTGGTGACCTTGGTTGGGCACCTAACACCAACTACGTTGAGCCCTTTGCTAAAGCTGTTGCTGCAACCAAGAAGGGTCAACTGGCCAACGCACCTGTTCAGTCACAATACGGCTGGCACGTGATTGAAGTCATCGACATGCGCCCCATTGAGTTTCCTCCATTTGAGCAAGTTCGTCCACAGCTTGAAGAAATGATGAAACAAACTGCACTGACAACCTTCCAGGCAGAACTGCGCGGTAAAGCGACGATTAAGTAAGTGTAGCTGCAACACTTAGTTGATTGAAGGGCGTCTTTTAAGGCGCCCTTAATTTTGCTCCAACAGCGCACGCAGACCGTCTTCGTCAAGCACCGCAACACCTAATTCGCGTGCCTTCTCAAGTTTGCTGCCAGCATCCGCGCCCGCGACCACAAACGATGTTTTTCTTGAAACCGAACCTGTCACTTTGCCCCCTGCGGCAACGATCAGGCTTGAGGCCTCTTCGCGCGACCACACGGGTAACGTCCCCGTCAGCACAAAGGTTTTACCCGACAAGCCGGCGCTGCGCGAAGCCACTTCGGCCTGGGGCTCAACCCCTTGCTCGCGTAAGGCATGCACAATTTCTTGATTGTGCGTTTCGGCAAAAAACCGAGCGATCGAACCTGCCACGACAGGTCCCACATCATTAACGTCCAACAAGACATCCACACTTGCCGCCATCACGCCCTCGATCGAGCCAAAGTGCAAGGCCAGGTCGCGCGCAGTGGTTTCGCCCACATGGCGAATCCCTAAGGCAAAAATCAAACGCCCAAGCGGCGGTTGTTTCGCCTGTTGTATCGCTGCAATTAAATTATCTGCTGACTTTTGCCCCATGCGTTCAAAGCCTGCAAGCTCAGAGGCTTGTAAGGTGAAGATATCGGCAAGCGAATGAACCCGCGCGCGGTCAACGAGTTGTTCAACTAATTTTTCACCTAGGCCCTCGATATCAAGTGCTTTGCGACCTGCGGCGTGAATCAAACTTTGTTTACGTTGTGCGGCACAAAATAAGCCACCGGTGCAGCGTGCAATCGCCTCGTCTTCAAGACGTTCAATCGCCGAACCGCACACTGGGCACGCGGTCACCATCACAAATTGCGGCGCAAACGTTGGGCGTTTTTCGAGCACGGGGCCCACGACTTCGGGGATCACGTCGCCCGCGCGACGCACAATCACCGTATCCCCCACGCGCACGTCTTTACGACGAATTTCATCCTCGTTATGCAAGGTGGCGTTGGTGACCGTGACGCCACCCACAAATACCGGCGCCAAGCGCGCCACAGGCGTAATCGCGCCCGTGCGACCCACTTGCACTTCGATATCGAGCAAGGTGGTAAACGCCTCTTGCGCAGCAAACTTATGTGCAATCGCAAACCGCGGCGCACGCGCGACAAAGCCCAGCATGCGTTGGGCATCAAGATCGTTGACTTTATAGACGACACCATCGATATCGTAAGGCAAGCTCGCACGGCGCGCGCCGACCTGTTCGTAATAGTGCAACAGGTCAGTAGCACCTTGCGCCACGACGTGCTGTGTCACATTCACGGGTAGGCCTAAGCGCGCCATCCAATCCAGCATGTCGCTGTGTTTGTCTAATTGCAAGCCACCCACATCACCCCAGCCATACGCAAAAAACCTTAACGGGCGTTGCGCCGTGATGCGAGGATCGAGCTGTCGCAAACTACCGGCTGCCGCGTTACGCGGATTCACAAAGATTTTTTCACCGCGTGTGCGTTGGGCTTCATTCAACGAGGCAAAATCAGCGAGGTTCATGAAGACCTCACCACGCACTTCAAGCACCTCGGGTATCTCGTGAGGCTCGCCCGTTAAGCGCAGCGGAATCGACTTGATCGTGCGAATATTACTGGTGACATCTTCGCCGGTTTGCCCATCACCGCGCGTTGCAGCCTGCACCAATGCACCGCGCTCGTAGCGCAAGTTAATGGCCAGCCCATCGAGCTTAAGTTCGCAAAAATAATCAACCTGTTGATTGCCGCTGAGCTTACCCGCTGCCTTAAGTGTGTCGGCCACACGCTTATCAAACGCAATCACGTCTTCAGGCTCAAAGGCGTTACCCAGCGATAACATCGGCACGGCATGGGTGACACTACCAAAGGCCGTCAAGGGGGCTGCACCAACGCGCTGCGTGGGTGATTCAGGCGTAATCAGTTCGGGGTAGCTGGCTTCAAGCGCCTGCAACTCACGCATCAACAGGTCGTACTTGGCGTCGCTGGTCTGGGGCGCATCCTGCACGTAATAGGCGTGATTATGTCGCTCGATCTCGTTGCGCAGCCAAGCTGCGCGCGTAAGGGCTTCTGTCATACACCGCCCAACAGGCGTTAAACAAATACGCGCAAGGCGCGCGCACCACCTGCATTCAAACCAGCATGCTCAAGGTTGACATAGACTGCTTTGAGTTGCTCGTCGATTAAAAACTCGGCGCCCGACTGCAGCGCACGATCTTGATCGTCAACCAGCTCAGCCCCCAAACGGCGTGCAAGTTCTTGGCCAATCTCAACCATACGACCAAAGGCACGGGTATCGACGGGGCTACGCGGAACATCCAATAGCAAACTTAAGCGATCTACCCCAGCCATGCCGGCGTCAAACGATTCTTCGTCGGCGCGTGAAAGGGTGAAACAGACAAACCCATGATCACCACACCAGGCAAAACGCCCTTGGTAGGGAACAAAACCCATCGCTTGTGCGGCGCTACTGACATCTGCCACTGAGCGCACCCCAGCCAAAAGCAAGGTCAAGCCCACTTGCGTATCGAGCCCCTCGCAGACCTGGTCTAAACGTTGTGCAAGTTCAACCACTTGTTGTTGCTCGGGGGCCTCAAGCGTGCACTCAAGCTGGTCAGCGAGCGTTTGCGCACGCGTAAAAATTTGCGACCATTCGATCGCGTTTAAAGCGCCACTACGGTTCGCCAACAGGATGGCTAACTGAACCGAAATATATTGATCTTGCAAATCAATCTGCAAAGAAAGCTGACCTTGTACATTTTGCACAAAGACCCTAACGGCTTTGCGACCGGCGACGCGCAAGGGCATGAGTAAGGGCGCCAAATCTTCGCCTGCCATGGGCCCCTGAAATGTCAGCTCAATGACCGCCTCGGTGGCCGAGTCAGGTTCAAGCGCATCGGGGTTGGTTGCGCCCTGAGCGCCACCGGTAAACGGCAAGACTACGGCCCCACCTCCCAGGCCAGGCTCGCGCCGCCCACTCGGACTAAAGCTTGGCTCACCCAACAGGGGATCTTGATCAATTTTAGGTAACTCAGCCTGCATGCGCCTGCGCACACGTAAATCTTGAATCCAATTAAAGCCCAGCAGCAGCAAAATAACGGCTGCGCCCAAAATAATCAGATAGATCTGCAACTCACTCATCTATAGATCCTAGAATTAAGCCGCTTCGGCTGCAAGTTGCAGCGCCGATTCAATATCAACTGCCACAATTCTTGATACACCTTGCTCTTGCATCGTGACACCAATCAATTGTCGGGCCATTTGCATTGCAATTTTATTATGCGAAATAAATAGAAATTGCGTGTGCTCTGACATGCTTCCCACCAAGTTAGCATAACGCTCAGTATTGGCATCATCAAGCGGCGCATC
This sequence comes from Bordetella parapertussis, assembly GCA_945911685.1. GTDB lineage: Bacteria > Pseudomonadota > Gammaproteobacteria > Burkholderiales > Burkholderiaceae_B > Zwartia > Zwartia parapertussis_K. Next base: position 12,606 of record CAMEAW010000010.1, on the reverse strand, counting down.
CACCTCGTCAAGCAAGCAGAAAGGCGCGGGGTTCAGTTTAAACAAGGCAAACACCAACGCGGTTGCAGTCAAGGCTTTTTCTCCGCCCGACAGCAGATGGATTGAGGTGTTGCGTTTTCCGGGTGGCTGAGCCATCACTTGCACGCCGGCGTCTAAGATCTCGTCGCCTGTCATAATGAGCCGTGCCTCGCCCCCACCAAAAAGCTTAGGAAATAACTCGCCGAAGTGCGTATTGACTTCGTTAAAGGTCGTTTGCAGCAAATCACGGGTTTCACGATCGATTTTATGGATTGCATCTTCGAGCGTATTGATAGCCGTTTGCAGGTCTAAGAATTGCGCGTCAAGATAACCTTTACGTTCGCGCGATTCATTCAGTTCGTCAAGCGCGGCTAAGTTCACCGACCCCAAACTTTCGATTTTTTTGGTAATGCGTTGAACTTCGGTTTGCAACCAAGCGGGGCGAGACCACTCTTCGGGCTGATCGACCAGCGAGGCCTGCACTGCAGCGCGGTCAACCTGACGCTCGTTGAGTTGCTCGGCAAACTGTTCAGCCGCCAAGCGGGCGGCTTGCTCTTGCAACTGTAACTGCATGATGCGCTCGCGGCGCGGCTCAAGCGAACGTTCAATCGTCAGCCGCTCTTCATCGGCTTCGCGTAACTGCGCTGCCAGGGTGTCCATCTCGATACGTACTCGCCCCAACGCTTCTTCGCGCTCGGCACGCAACTCAAGCGCCTCTTGCAAACCGGCTTCGGCAGCTGCAGCGTCGAGTGTTGTCAGATCAGATTCAAGCGTGATGAGCTCTTGCTGCGCCCGCGTATTTTGTTCGGTCGCGACTTGCAGATTGCGTTGCAGCTCGGCAATGCGCGCACGAATGCCACGCTCGTTGAACTCAGCTTCTTGAGCGCCGCGCTCTTGGTCACGCAAACGATCTCGAGCGGTTTGCGCTTCGTCGGCCAATGCTTCGCCTGCCATTTCAGCCTCAGAGTAGGCCTCTTGCAAAGTGGCGATTTCGGCGTCGAGCTCTTCGAAACGCGTTTCAGCTTCGATTTTGGTGGCTTGTAATTCTTCTTGTTGCGAGGCAACTTCGGCCAAGTCTTGCTCAAGCCGACCTGAGCGTTCACGGGTTTGTTCAACCTGCTGAAGCAGACGGGTGTGCTCAAGCTGCAAATCGTGCAAGCGGCGGGTAATTTCACCGACACGCTGACGCAGGGGCGGTAAAGCTTGCGAAACCTGTTGCCACGCGGCTTCGGCCCGCGCCACCGCCGAGCGCGACTGATCGGCGATCAGCTGACGTGCCTTGATTTCGCGTTGCAGGTTTTCGATCTCTTGCTGACGTGCCAGTAAACCCGCTTGTTCAGAGTCTGGCGCATAAAACCGCACACTGTGGGTATCAACCAAATGCCCGCCTTGCACCACCAACAAAGCGCCCGCCGGCAGTGCGGCACGCATGGCTAAGGCTTCGGTTATATCTTTTGCGACAAAGACATGTCCAAGCCATGACTGCAGCAAGGTGCGCAGCTCTGGATCACTAATACGCAGCAACGAGGTCAATGGCGTCATGCCTGCCGGCGCAGCGGCCGCAGCAGCGGCCACTGGCAATTGATAAAACGCCAAGCGCGCGGGCGGCGCATCGGCCGCAAAGGCACGCGCCCAATCTAGATTGCGAACCTCAAGGCCAGTCATACGTTCATTGAGCACCGCCTCGATGGCGGTCTCCCAACCTGGCTCGACATGTAATTTTTGCCACAAGCGACCTAAGGTCGTGAGCTCGTGCTTAGCTAACCAGGGCTCAAGCGCCCCCTTCTTTTGCACATCTTCTTGCAAACGCACCAGGGCAGACAGGCGGGCCTCTAAGCGAGCCAAGGCCTCGGCTTCGGCAAGCGCGGTTTGCTGCGCCTGATTGCGCTGGGTATCGGCTTGAGGCAAGCGGTCTTCAAGCTCGAGGAGTTTGCCTTGCGCTTCTTCAAGAAGCTCTTCAGATGAGATCTTGTCACCGGTCAGTTGCTCGAGCGCAGCCAGATCGGGCGATTCGACACCTTTTAATTCTTGTTTCAAGCGCTCACGACGCAACTCGAGTGCTTGCAGTTGGCGATCAGAATCGCGCTGCGTTTGCGCCGCTAGCGCTAAGCTTTGCTCGACCCGCGCCAACGTGATGCGCATCTCTTCGCGCTTGCCTGCTGCCTCGCGCACACGCGCTTCGATTTCGGGCAAACCAGCCTGGGCTGCCAAGGCCAAATCACGCGCTTCTTCAGAGCGTGCCGCGCTGGTTGCGAGTTCGTCTTCACCCTCTAAGATTTGTTCTTGGCAGTGCTCACGTTGAGACTCCCATTCAGTGATTTGCACCTGCAATTGTGCACGTCGGGTTTGTACGCGATTACGCGACTCGACCACGTGTCGGATTTCAGCCTCTAGGCTGCTGACCTTGGCATTGGCTTCGTACAAAGCGCCCTGCTCGGCGTGCACGGCATCGCCCGCTGCATAATGCGCCTGACGACGCGATTCAAGCGCGGCCTCACTGGCCCGCAGGCCAGCCGTTGAGGCTTCGAGTTCGGTGTGAGCACGCTCAATGTTTTGTTGCGTGCGATCACGCTCGTCTTGAGCCGCAGCCTCTTTTAAAAACCACAAGGCGTTTTGTTTGGCTTCGCCCTCAGTTTGCAGGCCGCGATATTCGCGCGCCACTTCGGCCTGACCTTCAAGCTTTTCAAGTTGCGAACCCAGTTCGCGCAAAATATCTTCGACGCGTACGAGGTTTTCGCGCGTGTCTGACAGACGATTTTCGGTTTCGCGACGACGCTCTTTGTAGCGCGAGACACCAGCAGCCTCTTCAAGATACACGCGCAGTTCTTCGGGCTTGGCTTCGATCAGGCGATTAATCATGCCCTGACCGATGATGGCGTAACCGCGCGAACCTAAGCCCGTACCCAGAAAAATGTCGTACACATCGCGACGACGTACTTGCTGGTTATTGATGAAGTAGCTGCTGGTGCCGTCTCGGGTTAACACCCGGCGCACCGCGATTTCGCCATAGGTGGCCCATTGCCCGGTAGCACGACCATCGCTATTGTCAAACACCAACTCGACCGAGGCACGTGCCGAGGCCTTACGCTGACTTGAACCACTAAAAATCACGTCTTGCATCGACTCGCCGCGCAACTCAGAGGCACGACTTTCGCCCATCACCCAGCGCACCGCGTCGATGATGTTAGATTTGCCGCAACCATTGGGCCCCACCACGCCGACTAGCTGGCTAGGGGTTGGGATCACGGTCGGATCGACAAAAGATTTGAAGCCGGCAAGTTTGATCTGGGTCAAGCGCACAATAGTTAGACACAATTTGGGATGGAATACCCTTGATCATAACGCAGCCTGAGGTGAATTTAGCCTCGGCAAGCGGCCTAAAAGGCTGCCCAGCCTGAATCTTTACCAAGGGCAATCCCTCATTTCACTTTTGCCCAAAATCCTGCATTGTGGCGTGCTTGCGCTCTGACCAAACACCAAAAGATCTGTCGGTATACTCGGACAGGCGAAAATAAGGGTCTAGCCTGTGAACCCAACAAGGTTCTGTCGGCATTTTGATTTCAACCCTTTTAAAAAAGGCGCACGACTTGAACAAAGGCTTTTTTACCGTTATGGCCGCGCAAGCGCTATCTTCGCTTGCCGACAACGCGCTTTTTATTGCCGCGATCGCACTGATTCAACAGCTGCACGGCCCCGATTGGATGGCCCCCATGATGAAATGGTGGTTTGCAGCGTCTTACGTGCTGCTTGCGGCCTTTGTCGGCGCCATTTCAGACTCGTACCCAAAAGGGCGGGTCATGTTCGTGACTAACGCCATTAAGGTGAGTGGTTGTGCCCTTATGTTTTGCTACGCGTTTTTAGGCTTATCAGAGAGCTCACAGGTCAATCTCGTGTGCGTCGCCTACGCCTTAGTCGGGATTGGAGCCGCCGCATATTCACCCGCCAAATACGGCATCGTGACTGAAATGCTGCCCCCCCTGCAACTCGTAAAAGGCAATAGCTGGATTGAAGGGCTCACGATCTTATCGATCATCCTTGGCACCTTGGTGGGTGGTGTGCTCGTATCGCCCGGGGTCTCAGGCTGGTTGCTCGCGCACCCGTGGCTCAGTACCGTTGTAAAAACACCAGCCGAGGCGGCCATTTTGGTGATTGCATTGGTCTACGCAGCGGCTGCAATCTGTACCCTGATGATCCCCAACACCCACATTCAATATCCTAAGCAACAGAAAAATCCGGCCCTTCTGCTCAAATCTTTTTGGGGCTATGTGCGGATTCTCTGGAAAGACAAACTCGGGCAGATTTCACTGGCGGTCACGACCTTATTTTGGGGGGCTGGTGCCACGTTGCAACTGATGGTGATCGAATGGGGGCGCAGCCACTTGGGCTATCGCCTGGATCAGGCGTCAATTTTGATGGGAATCACGGCAATCGGCACCATCGTGGGCGCCGTGTTTGCGGGCCGGGTCGCCTTACCGCGGGCGCTAACCGTCTTGCCGCTCGGCGTCGCGATGGGCTTCATCGTATTGTTGATGCCCTTTGTGCAGTCCTCTTGGACAATCAATTTCTTAGGCGTTGACCTGCCCTGGGCTGCCTACATTCTGTTGATATTAATTGGCCTGACCTCAGGCTATTTTGTCGTACCCATGAACGCGTTGCTGCAACATCGTGGTCACGTGTTGTTGTCAGCGGGCCACTCGATTGCGGTACAAAATTTTAACGAACAGTTAAACATTTTATTGATGGTGGCTATTTACACCATCCTACTTTGGCTTAATCTGTCGATCAGCATCATCATCGCGATCTTTGGCGTACTCGTGGCCGGCATGATGCTGGTCATCATGCGCTGGAATCAAATTAACCTCAAACACAATCCCACGCTGCTCGAAGAGATTGGGCAAGAGGGGCACGGCAAAGCACTGTAACGGGATTGCGCCGAGCACTTGAGGGGCGAGATGTATCTCGCGCCGCAGCACAAGAAGTGGCCCGAACGCTGAAGCGTAAGAAATGGAACTAGCGCCGCAGGGTGCGAAGTAGCTGCAGATCTTGCCACGCCGCCGCCTTATCTGCGGGGTGATTCAGTAAGTGAGCGCTGTGGTAACTGGCAACTAGGGGGATTTTTTGCCCTGCCACTTCAAACGTGTGCACCCGGCCGCGCAAGTTTTGCAAAGGTTCGTCGGTGTTCAAAAGTGTTTGTGCCACATTGCGGCCTAGGGCCAAAATACTAAAAGGCCGCAATAGTTCAACCTGACGCACCAAGTAAGAATGACATGCTGCGATCTCTTCGCGTTGCGCCAAGCGGTTGCCGGGTGGCCGACATTTCACCAGATTAGTCAGGTACACGTCGCGTGTACGCGCGCTACCGATGGTTACCAACATTTGATCCAGTAAGGCCCCGGATTCAGCCATAAAAGGCAGACCCTTGCGGTCTTCTTGCTCACCAGGCCCATCACCGATCACCAAGATAGCAGGTTGGGTTACACCTTGCCCCATCACCACCTGATCACGCTGACGACACAGCCCGCACGCTTGACATGCACTGGCCGCAAGCGTTAACGACTCAAGATCCGGGGCCGCGGCGGCGGCCGCTGCGGTCAATGCTGTCATCGCTGCGATGCTGACCGCACTCATGGGGGCTGCGGATTGTTGTGGCTTACTTGCTGCACCGCGAGTGGCTGAGCGCCCCGCCGATGGCGCCGGCGCTGCTGATGCTGATGCTGCTGCTGCTGATGCTGATGCCACCGCCGGCACCGCACGGGTATCGCCAGGCAGCCAAGGCTTATCAATACCCAACTCGTGCAACCACGCCAGCTGCATGGCCGAGTATTGCAAGGGCTTTGGATCGGAGCTTGGCGTCATACCTGTTGGTGGAGTTTAGGATTGATCAAACGTTTTCTTCAAGACGTAGGCGTCTTCGCGCGCGCCTCGACCAGCAGGATAGTAATCCCGGCGCACGCCAATCTGATTAAACCCTTCACGGGCATAAAAAGCGAGAGCTGCGTCATTTGAAGGGCGCACCTCAAGCAGCAGACCTTCTGCGCTTTGGGCTTGCGCGCTGCGCGTGATCTGCGCTAATAATTGTTGCGCATGACCTTGGCGCTGATGGTCGGGGGCGACGGCGATCACCAAGATATGGGCGACGTCGGGCGCCTGCATCGCAATACAGAAGCCCAGTAACTCACCTTCCTGCCGCAAAACCCAAGCCTCGTAGCCTGCTTCCAGAGCATCTTCAAAATTTTTAAGCGTCCACGGAAACGACTGCACCGCACGTTCGATTTCAAGGGCTTCAGGCAAGTCAGTTGCCGTCATGGGTACCAAAGCCGCTTGGCCCGGCGCACGGGCGCGCGGATTGCCGCCCTCGCCCAAGGCGCGCTCGGCGACGGTAAACGCCACACGGTCACGCAGGTAAAGAGGCGCAGCATGCTCGGGCGACACGGTTTGACCTGTGTGCCAAGCCCGCAAGGCCAGAGTTGCGACCGCCTGTGCATTTGGGCGTGCCTGCAGATCGTCAGGGTGGCACTCAAAGGGCAAATTTGCTACCGCCCCCGTCAGACCCCAGCCTTCGCCCGCGTAACAAACGCCCAAAGCGTCAGGTGAACGGCTGCGCCACAGCGGTAAGCGCTGTGCGATAAAGGCCGACAGCTGTGCTGCAGGCAGCAACACGGGGGGTTGCAAAACCACTAAGCCATGCACAACATCATCCAGATACGCCGCAAAGTAGGCTTCATCCATGCGTGCGTCCAGCGCTGCCAAAATCAAATGCTGCGGTAAACGCCCAGCGGCCTGTACTGCCACAGCGGGCAAGGCGCCAATCGGCACCAAGGGGATTTGTAGCGCCAAACCCATGCCCTGGGCCACCCCGCAGGCAACGCGAATACCCGTAAACGCTCCAGGCCCCTGACCGAACGCCACCGCACTCAGTGACCCGCGGTCGACGCCGCATTCAGCTAACAAGGCACTGACCATGGGTAAAAGATTTGCGGCATGACCCGCGGTACCCTCAAGTTGGCGCTGAACCACTGCCACGCTCGCGCCTTGTTCAGTCAATAGTGCGACTGAACAGGTCGTCGTTGAGGTTTCAAGGGCCAAAATATATGTCATGGAGGTATTGTATTAGCTTGCAGTCGTCGGAACCGCGAGCACGCGAGACTGAGGGCTGAGCTGAGAGCCAAACAGAGCCTAACAGACAGCATCGAGGATTTTCCGCTAACCTTGTTCGCCTGCACTAGAGACCTCCGTGCAGGACATCACGCAAAACTAGCCCCCTTTACTCTTGCAGGCCTGAGCCGGAGACGTTTATGCAGGACATGACTCATAACAAGCTGCCTTTACTTGAAGTCGACGGCGTCACATTGCAATACAAAACAACCGAGCATTTGGTGACCGCGACCTATCGCGTGGACTTCAAGGTCTATGAGGCTGATCGTTTTGTATTGCTCGGGCCCTCGGGTTGCGGCAAATCATCGCTGCTCAAGGCTGTGGGCGGCTACCTGCCCACGGTCGAAGGGTCAATCAAACTCAAAGGCACGACAGTCACCAAACCAGGGCCAGACCGCATGATGGTGTTTCAAGAGTTCGATCAACTCTTGCCCTGGAAAACCGTCCTTGAAAATGTGATGTTTCCGCTGACCGCAAGTGGCACCTTGCGCGGTGCGGCAGCGCGCGAACGTGCGCTCGCTTACATCGAAAAAGTCAATCTATCGAAGTTTGCCAATAGCTATCCACACACCTTGTCGGGTGGCATGAAGCAACGCGTCTCGATTGCGCGTGGCATGGCCATGGAGCCAGACATTCTATTGATGGATGAACCCTTCGCAGCGCTTGACTCGCTGACCCGTCGAAAGATGCAAGATGAATTGATGCAACTGTGGGACGACACCCACTTTACCGTGCTGTTCGTCACGCACTCGATCCCCGAGGCTATCCGCCTGGGCAACCGCATCTTGCTGCTGACCCCGCACCCCGGTCAGGTGAAGGCCGAAATCAACAGCCTGCCTCGACATCATTCAGATGCGTCAGCCGAAAAAGAGCTGGAAGAAAAAATTAACGCATTGCTATTTACCGACCAAGGCGCGCAGCAGCAAGAGGTGCAGCATGGCTAAGCATCCCTATGAGGAAGTCGATCGTCAAGAGATCTATCGCACGCCCGAGCCTTACAGCGCTGTGGGTGTCGTTGAAAAACCTTTGTCCCTACTTGAGCGTCTGGGCAACAACACGGTCTTACGCCGCGTGCTGTTGTTGGCAGCACTTGCTGCAGTTTGGCAGGTGTATGCCCAGCATTTAAACAACGAACTGCTGTTTCCAACGTTTTCAGCGACGATGCAGGCGCTCTTTACCGGCATTATGTCTGGTGGACTACTCGCCAAAGCCTGGACGTCAATCAGCGTGCTGTTAATTGGCTATGCTTGTGGGATTGCCTTAGCCGCTCTGCTAACCGTGCTGGCCATCACGACCCGCATTGGCACCGATATCCTTGAAACACTGACCGCGATGTTCAACCCCCTACCCGCAATTGCCTTGTTACCTCTGGCATTGATCTGGTTTGGCTTGGGCGAAGGCAGCTTGGTCTTTGTCCTCATCCATTCAGTGCTGTGGGCCGTTGCACTCAATACCCACTCGGGCTTTATGTCAGTATCACTGACCATGCGGATGGTCGGCCGAAACTATGGGTTAAGTGGCTTTGCCTATGTACGAAGCATTTTGATTCCAGCCGCGTTTCCCAGTATTTTGTCAGGGCTCAAAATGGGCTGGGCCTTTGCCTGGCGCACCCTCATCGCCGCCGAACTGGTCTTTGGCGTCAGTTCGGGCTCGGGCGGCTTAGGTTGGTTTATTTACCAAAATAAAAATCTACTAGAAATACCCAGCGTGTTTGCTGGGCTCTTCATGGTGATCTTTATCGGCCTGACTGTCGAAAACTTTATCTTCAAGGTGATCGAACGCGCCACGATCCGCAAATGGGGCATGCAGACCTAATTTAGAGCCTCACGCCCAAGTGGCCGCGACAGTCGTAGCCTTAGTTGCCCGCGCTAACGTCGGCTCCGCTAAAAAACAAATCACTGATTGAAGCGGGACGATTTTTAAGCGAGCCGATCTCGTGCATGAATAAGGCATATTTCATGACGTTTTCGGGTTGCAGCGTATATTTAGTGCTGGGGTCGTTCAAGATGGCCAGCATATCGCTAGCCGACCCTGCCCCACCGCCCATTGAGTCGAGCAAGACCTTTACCGCGGCGTCTTTGTCTTGCATGATCAGGGTTTGCGCCTCTTTCAGCGCCTTCACAAAGGCCGCATAGACCTTAGGATTTTGATCTTGAAATTTTTGTGTTGTTGAGATCATTGTGAAGGTAGTCGAGCCACCCATCACATCATCCGAATTCATAATCGTGCGCACACCCGGCTCTTTGAGTTCACGCTGATCAAGTGGCGCTGAGGCAAAGTGAGCTGAAATAGTTTTGCCCGATAGTAGCGCGGCCGCAGCATCAGAATGATTCATAGTCACGGTGTACGGGTCAAATCTAAAGGCCTCTGCTTTACCGTATTTCTTGACAGCGTACATCTGCATCACAATCGAAGGGATAGACGACTTCACCGAGGTCACCGCGATTTTGTCGCCCGCCTTGAGATTGTCAATCGTTTGCAAATGTTCGGCCCGAGTATTCAAACGCATTGGCATCGAACTCATTGAGGCCACACCCTTCACACTGGCACCGCCTTTCGTCTTATCCCACAAAATCAAAAACGACGGCGGCCCAGCCGAAATAAAATCGGCAGAGCCTGAAAGCAAGGCGTCAATCATGCCAGCAGGCCCTCCGATGTTTGACCAGTTCACCTTCACTTTGACGCCGGCCTGCTCGGCATGCTTTTCAATCAGACCGCTCGCCTTCATGACGTGTAAGGGCAAAAACCCAAAACCACCCGCGCCAAGAGGCACACGCAACTCACTGACTTCGGCATGCGCCATGCCCGCAGAGGTGGCCAACACACAAGTCGCTAGGAACTGAAGGTATTTGCTTTTCATGTTTGTCTGTCTCGAGGTGATTGCTCTATTTTTTTGCGTACATGGTTTTTTACGAAATGCAGGCTCAATTCTACCCGCGCTTGCACCTCTGATCCAAAAGTTTGTTTTATTCCGGCTAAGGCAGCAACGCCTGTTTTGAATGCGCAACCAACGTATTGCCTAATGACGCGAAGTCGCTGTGCGATCAGTGGCGATGCGTACTGCTACGCCCGCCGCGCGCGTTTGGCGTGGTCGCCGGACGTACGCCGTGTTGAGTACCTGTCGCGTAAACCGCCCCTGCACCACCGCCGTGGTTTTGCACGTATGGCTGCGCATGTTGTCGCACTTGGTTGAAGTGCTGTTGCGCGGCGGGTGTCACGCCATGATTGGGGTAGCGATAAGGGACGTTATAGCGATGCGCGCCGTTATAAGCCCAATAACTTGCACCCCCCACTCGCACGGGATAGCGATAGCCGGGCGCGTTATACGCGTTGTTAAACCGGTTGTAGTACCCATTATTGATGTAGATCGAGCCGTAGCCCCAATAAGGGGTAGCCCACAGAGCAACGCCCGCACCCACGCCTACGCCGAAGGCCATCGCACCCCAGCCAGGGTTATAGACCGGATAGGGCTGATAAGCGGGATACGGCCAGGCACCGTACACCACCATTGGGTTATACGTTGGCACATACACGATCTCTGGATTGGCCGGCATGATGATGATATTTGACAGCGGGTCAGTCGAGACCACCATCTGCGTGCCCGATTGCAAATGCCCTGCTTGTCGCGCGTTTGACCTTAACGCTTGCACCGCCTGCATAAGCTCGCTGGGCTGAACCAAGTAGGCATCGCCCAAGCGGTGCGTCCATTCAAGTTGGTGACCTAGCAGTTTTAAAGCCTCAGGAAAATGCACCAGCGACTTCACACTGTTATCCCAGCGCTGTTGCGCCAGCGCCGCTTCTAAGGCGCTGCCTGATAAGCGATTATTCTGCAACCAAATCGTGGCCGATGCGACCTCAAGTGGATAGGTGGCCGCCATTAACATCTGGGCGAGCAAAGCATCCGGATACAAAGCGACCGGTGCGACTAAGGCTTGCAATTCGGGGAGAGAGACAATATTGGCTGGGCCACTTGGCTGGTTACCAGGCTGCGCCGGCCCTTGGGCAAGAGGCGCCCTCAGCGGGGCAGTGCTTTGAGCGACCAACAAGTGTGTTACCGACGTTTGTGCGCACACACTCGCAACAAATAGCCACGAAAACCCAAGACATGCAGACCAATACGTTTGCCGAGTCATATGTACTTGCCTAATCTAATACCCGCTCTATCCGTTACGGTGCCAGTCATTTTGAGTGTAGACCCAGAACACATCAGCCACCTCACTTGAGACAGCTTGACGCCCTAAAAACAAATGTCAATCGGTTACAGAAATCGCGCTACGCGATTTCTTGCTCAAGGCGTGCTCTGAGCACGCACTGCAAAATGCCGCCATGCCTGTAATACTCAGCCTCAACGTCGCTATCCAAACGCACCAGCAAACGAATCGTACGGCTGCGACCGTCAGCGTAGTGAATCAGGCAGTCAAGCTGCTGACGGGCCTGCAGGCCTTGTTTTAAACCACGAATGTCAAAGGTTTCAGAGCCATCCAGCCCTAACGACTGTCGGGTGTCGCCATTTAAAAATTGCAGCGGCAATACGCCCATGCTCACCAAATTTGAACGATGAATCCGCTCGAATGACTCGGCGATCACCGCGCGTACACCTAATAAACCAGTCCCCTTGGCCGCCCAGTCGCGCGACGAACCGGCGCCATATTCTTTACCTGCCACGATCACCAAGGGCACGCCCTCGTCGAGGTATCGCTGCGCTGCTGCATAGATCGACATGGGGTCTTTACTTGGCATGTACAAGGTCGAGCTGCCCTGTACGCCTGGAGTCAGTTCGTTGCTCAGGCGCACGTTTGCGAAGGTGCCGCGCATCATCACTTGATGATTCAGGCGGCGTGCACCGTAATTCACAAAATCAACCGGGGCAACACCCAAAGACTGCAGATACTCACCAGCAGGCGTCTGAACTGAAAATTTTCCGATGGGTGAAATATGATCAGTCGTGAGCATATCGCCAAACATACCGAGTACGCGCGCACCCACAATATCTTCGTGCGCGGGCACCTCGCGGGTCATGCCATCAAAATAGGGCGGGCGTTGAATAAACAAACTGTCAGGATTCCAGTCGTAGATTTTGCCAGTGACGCTTGTCAGCGCGCGCCATTGTGGCGAGCCTTCAAAAATAGTTTGATAGCGCTCTTGGTACAAGTGCGGCTCAACATAGCGGTCGATCGCTGTACGAACTTCTTCAGGGCTGGGCCAGATATCGCGCAAATAGACCGCCACGCCTTGTTCGTCATGCCCTAAAGGGTCTTGCGTCAGATCGATCCGTATCGAACCCGCTAACGCATAAGCCACTACCAGCGGCGGTGAGGCTAAAAAGTTCATCTGCACGCTGTTATGCACACGCGCATCAAAATTACGATTACCCGACAACACAGCCACTGTCGCTAACTGGCGAGCATCAATCGCCTGCAAAATCGGCTCGGG
>CAMEAW010000009.1 GCA_945911685.1 Bordetella parapertussis | reverse complement strand
AACAAAGAGCCCGGCGCCTACGTGGTGAACTATTACAACGCGGTTATAACGTTTGCTGAGCTTGCCTCGGCTCTCGAGAAAGCGGGTAAACCGGTCACAGGCGAAAACTTACTTGCTCAACGTAAAGCCACCAAGAGCTTTGAATTTGTCGGTGCAACCGTTTCGTTCGCTGAAGATGGCACAGTCAAAGCGCCTATTCAAATCAACGAAATTGTTGGCGACGGCACCACCAAAGTGGTCTTAGCAGGCAAGTAAGTTTTTAGTGCTTTAGATTGCTTTAGGATATTGCCTCATGCTGTTCACGCAACTTTTTATTAACGGCCTGCAAACCGGCGCGCTCTACGCGCTGATTGCAGCTGGGTTTTCGCTGATCTTTGGCATGACCCGGATTTTTCACGCGGCGCATGGGGCAACCTTTACGATTGCCGGTTATATTTTTTATGAGTGTTATTCAGTCCTGCACCTGAGCTGGCCGGTGGCGGCGCTTGCAGCCACCTTCGCAGCGAGCCTGTTCGGCGTGCTGCTTGATCGCTATGTCTACGCAATCATTCAGCGGCACGAAGGCTCATTTTTTACAGTGTTCGTTGCCTCGTTTGGCATGGCCATCATCGTACAAAACCTGATCGCGATGATCTTTGACCGTGGCGCAGTGACAGTATCGACCCCCTTGAGTAAAAGTCTTGAGGTGATGCCCGGGCTCTATGTCGCCCCCATCGCGGCCGTCGTGATTGTGTGTGCCATCATATTTTTTGTGGCGCTGCAGTGGCTGCTCACCAAGACCAATATGGGGATCGCACTTCGGGCGCTGGGTGAAAATCCAACCCTCATTGAAGTCTATGGTCTGACCCCACGCTTACTGTCGCAATATGTCTTCTTGATCGGTTCAATTCTCGTTGTACCGGCTGCCATCCTGACTGCAGCAACCTCTGGCTTGAACCCAGCCATGGGCAACCATGTGATGCTCATCAGTATTGCCGCAACAATCGTAGGAGGCGTCGGTAGTTTGCGCGGGGCCGCGATGGCCGGTTTGATTTTAGGCATGGCAGAAAATCTGTGCCTGGCTGTTATTGACCCGCAATGGAGCGAAGCCGTCACGTTTGTGATTCTGTTCTTGTTCATTCTGTTCCGCCCCGGTGGTGTGTACGGTCGCGCGGTTGTGTCCTAAAAGAGAACATCAGATGATTGCCTATCTTCAAAATATTGCTGTACTGTTTTGCATTAACGCGATTTTGGCGCTGACCCTGAATTTCATTATGGGTTATGCCGGTATTTTTTCGCTCGCACATGCCATCTTTTTTGGCGTAGGCGCTTACGCCACTGCGTACATCGCGATGCATGCGTCTGACTCGTTGCTGCTTTGTATGGCCGCTTCGGCTGCTATCTCAGCAGTCTTGTCGATGGCGCTGGCGCTACCAGCCCTAAGGGTGCGCGGAGAATACTTTGTCGCGGCCTCACTTGGCTTGCAAGTGATTGGGGTCACGATCTTTTCTGAATGGAAATCCATTACCGGCGGGCTAGGCGGCATGATCGGGATCCCGCGCCCCAAACTATGGGGCTATACCTTCAATGACGACACCGCCTTTCTCGCTCTTGCGCTCGTCGTACTTGGTTTAGTGGTGGGGATTACCGCGCTGCTCGTGCGAGGCAGTTTTGGCCGTAGTTTGATGGCGATCCGCGATAGTGAATCTGCCGCACAGACCTATGGCAAGCATGTCAACGCCATCAAAACACTCTCTGTTGCAGTCGCTGCAGGTTTGGCGGGTGTCGCGGGCTCACTCTATGCTTTTTATATCAGCTTTATTAACGTCGAAAGCTTCATGCTAGAGACTTCGATTTTGTTGATGGCGATGGTCATCATCGGCGGCACCGGCACCCTGTTCGGGCCGATCGTGGGCGCGGCGTTACTCATGTCGCTGCCAGCCGCCCTGACCTATCTGCCATTTCTACCGCCGACTGAGCTCGGCTCGATTCAACAAATCATTTACGGTTTAGCGATGGTGCTCTTGATGATGTTTCGCCCGGGCGGTTTGGTGGGTGGGCGCAGCAAGGAGAAGTCAGCATGACGACCTCAACTTCGCCGCAAGAGATTTTGCTACAAATCAGAAACGTCAATAAGAACTTTGGTGGCTTGCAAGCTATTGATGATGTGACGCTCGATCTGCCGGCCGGTGTCATTACCACCTTAGTGGGCCCCAATGGTGCCGGCAAAACGACCTTGTTTAATCTGATTACGGGGCACTTAATCCCGAGCAGTGGCACGATACATTGGTTGGGCAAGCCACTGAAAGGTTCTCAGCCCTGGCAGGTCGCCCGCCTAGGCATCGCACGTACCTTTCAAGATTTACGTCTGTACAGCCAAATGACGGTCGAAGAAAACATCATGACGGTGACAGAGCGCGGCAGTTGGCTTTGGCAAGGCGGTCGCCAAGCCGCCGAGCAACGCGTCACTGAAATTTTGACTGAAACCCAACTACTCGAGAAACGTCACGAACGCGCAGTTGATCTTGCCTACGCCGAACGAAAATTTTTAAGTCTTGCGCGAATCATGGCAAGCGAGGCGAAGCTCTGGCTGCTTGACGAGCCCGCCTCAGGCTTAGACCCTCGCTCTTTTGATCGCTTCGTGACCTTGTTACGCGATTATGCCAAGCGTGGAATCACAATCTGCATCATTGAACACAACCTTGACATCGTCATTAAGCTTTCAGACCGCGTCGCATTTTTGGATCAAGGAAAGTTGCTTGCCCAAGGCAGCTCTGAAGACATCTTAAAAGATCCGCATCTGGCAGCCATCTATTTTGGAGAGCGCGCATGACCGCGGCTAATTTTCTTGAAGCCAAGAACCTGCGCGTTGGTTATGGCGGCAGGCCTGTACTTGACAACTTTAACGTGAATCTTGGCTATAACGAGGTACTCTGCCTGATCGGGCACAATGGCGCCGGTAAGTCGACCTTATTGAAAGCTTTGTTTGGCCTTGTGCCACTTGCTGAAGGCACGATCATACTTGAAGGGAACACGATTACTAAGCCCGATCCGCGTGGCATGAACGCTGCAAGTATCGCAATGGTGCCCGAAGGCCGAGGCATCTTTCCTGGCTTAACCGTTGCCGAAATTATGCGGTTGGGTTTTTGGGCGAACGGCATCCCCGCAGGCGAGCAGGCTGCTCGGCTTGAGTGGGTGATGACCGTCCTCCCGATGATCAAAAAGTTTTACACACAACGCGCAGGTACTCTGTCGGGCGGCCAGCAACAAATGGTGTCGTTAGGTCGAGCCTTGCTTGGCCAGCCTCGCTGCCTCTTGCTCGACGAGCCCTCGATTGGCTTAGCGCCAAAACTTTTTCAAGATTTGGCGGGCCCTTTACGTGCCCTCCAACAAGAACGCAAGATGTCGATCTTGATCGTCGAACAAAATATCCGCGAAGCACTCAAAATTTCAGATCGTGTCATCGTCATGAAATCAGGACAATTGATTCGTGAAGGCACACCCGAGGCCTTTAGCAATAATGCCGATCTCATGGAACTGTATTAATACCTTTTGGCTGGCCATGTTGCATAAAGAACGTTATTCATATGTCGCAACTGGACGCCTTGCGACAGAGCCTTTATTGACATGACGCATTCGTATACATTGCGCTCGGTCTATGAGCATCACTTCGTTCAAGCACCCAATGCAACCATGCTGATCCAAGAGGGTCAGCACATTTCGTATTTGCAGTTTGAACAACTCGTACAAGACACTGAAACATGGCTCGGTCAACAAGGCGTTAAGCGTGGCGATCATGTTGCCGTGTGGCTCATCAACCGCGTTGAATGGCTTGCTATCTTTTTTGCGCTTGCGCGTTTGGGTGCCACACTAGTTGCCGTCAATACAAAATACCGTAGCCACGAAGTGCACTACATTTTGGCGAATTCGCACGCACAGTTTTTAATCCTGCAGCTGAATTTTCGCAAAATTGATTTTGCCGAGGTGATTAAAGGTGTTGATGCAAGTCATTTGACGCATCTCAAGACGATCATGATGGTCGATACCGATGACAACACGCCTACAACTCTGTTGGGCAGACCGGTTGTACGCTTTTTGCCCACGCTCGCAAAACCGTCGGCTAGACCTTCGAGTCATCCGTCCAAAGCGTTCGGCGACACATCACAGCGACGCACAACGGTTGATGCTTTCGAACAGACGCAGTCCGATACTCACGCGCTTGCACAACCAGAACCAAATCCAGACCATACTCAATCCCCAGCACTTGAAGACTTACCCGTTATTTTTTTCACAACCTCGGGCACTACGAAAGGTCCAAAGCTTGTCGTTCACACGCAAAAGACTCTCAGCGAGCACGTACGACACATCGCGACGGGCTATCAGTTCGGCGCATCCGGTGATGCGTTACTGACCGCTCTGCCGCTCTGCGGCGTGTACGGGCTAGATAGCGCGCTCGCTGCCATCGCAGCCAAAATGCCAGTCGTGCTAATGGACTTTTTTGACGTGGCCTCGGCTAGTCAGTTAATCAAGCAGCACCAGATCACGCACATTTTTGGTAGCGACGAAATGCTGCGTCGCTTTGCCGAGCAAAACCCAGAGCCCATCGCCTTTACCTCACTTAAGCTGTTTGGTTTTGCGGCCTTTAGTGCACGCTTTATTGAACTCGCACAAGAGCTTATCCCAAGAGGGTTTCCGATGCGAGGTCTCTATGGCTCGAGCGAAGTGCATTCTTTATTTTCAGCCCAGGCCGCCGAGCTGCCGCTCGAAGAACGCGTGCTGGGCGGCGGAACACCCGCGGCCGGCGCACTCGCGTCAGTGCGAGTACGCGACCCTGACACCTTAGAACTCTGCGCTAGGGGCTTGTCAGGTGAGCTCGAGATCAAATCACCTACCCTCTTCAAAGGCTACTTCAATAACCCCGAGGCGACTGCGCAAGCTTTTACCCCAGACGGTTACTTTAAAACGGGTGATCTAGGCTACTTGCGCGGTGATAACAGTTTTGTGTATCAATCACGCATGGGCGACACCATGCGCCTGGGTGGCTTTTTAGTAGACCCGGCTGAAATCGAAGATGTCTTAGCTGCACAGCCCGACATTGAAAGCGCGCAAGTAGTGGGTGTCGAGATCAACGGTCAGCCGCGTGCAGTGGCCTTTGCAATTGCAAAAAACAAACAGTGTCCACCGGACGTGAACGTAACACTTCGCGGTGTCGCACAGACACTCGCCGCTTTTAAGATCCCAGCACACCTTTGGTTCGTGGACGAGTTTCCAACGACTGCCAGTGCCAACGGACAAAAATTTCAGCGCGTCAAACTCAGAGAGCTTGCGCTAGAGAAGCTCGCTACTTAGCCACACCCGGCTCGTAACGCGCCCCCAACCGCAGCGCCTCAGCTCTTAAAAACTCAAGCGCTAACGCAGCCGGCTCGGGGTCACCCTTGACGCCCAACTCAATATGGGGCACCCCGCCACCCTCACCCACTGAGGGCAAACTAAAGGCTCGCACGCCTGGCCATTTTTGCTCGAGCGCCTCGAGTGCAGGCGTGATCCGCGATTCGGGCATGCCATAGACCAAGAATGAATGTTCAACCTGCTGATTTTTGTGATGCAAGTGTGCGTAGCGGCTATCAAGCGTCGCCTCGAGCATCGGCCAGGCCATCACCGGAAACCCCGGCACAAACGTATGGTTTTGAATGAAAAACCCAGGGATGCGATTAAACGGATTGACGACCGCCTCGCAACCTTGCGGAAAATAACCCATCTGCAAGCGCTGCTGATTTTCAGGTGCATTGATATCAGGATTACCCCCGCCCTTGGCAGCAGTTTCGGCCACTCGCAGGCCAATCTGCTCAGCGGCAAAGGGGTGCAAAGCCAAAGGTAATTTCAGTGCGGCAGCAGCAGCCTGACGGGTATGGTCATCGGGCGTGGCGCCGATCCCACCGCAGCTAAACACGATATCGCCCGAAGCAAAGCTGCGTTCAAGGGCCGCTGTCAGCAAGGCACGATCATCGGACAAGACTGTGGCCCAAGACAACTGTAGGCCACGTGCGCTCAATAATTCGATCACCTTAGACATGTGCTTGTCTTGCCGACGACCAGACAGAATTTCGTCGCCCACGATAATCAAACCAATCCGCGCGTTGTCTTGAGAAGCAGACATGATGTTTCCAGAAAAAATTGAAGTCAATCGAATTTAAGAATAGACGACATTTCAGCACAAATGCGCTGACCTTGGTCGACTTATAGCGTGCCAGTCAAAAACATTTAGTCTATTTCGCTACGAAGCTGACGCAAGCTTGCCAGCCCGTAATGCGTATAAACCAAACCCGAGAAGACCGGCAAAAACACCCACGCCGGAGGAAGTAAATTTAGGCAGGCACAGAAAAACCCAATCACCCAAAACCCAGTGCCGTGACGCGCCAATAGAATTTTTCGCTCGACGGCACTTGCGTGCTCAACGATCGAGTCTAGGCGCATCATGCGAGAAAAAGCAAACGTCCACCACAACAGCGATACCAGCAGGCCCAGCGGCGGAAATAACCAAAAAGGAAGTGTCAGCACCCAGCCCAACAAAAAGACCACACTCACCCACAGCGCATTCCAAAAGCTCACCACAAAGGCGTATTCGCCCCGCCTCGAGACCTCAGCATAGCGATGTTGCGACAAATGCGAGACCACCAAGGGCATCACAAACACGGCGGCAACCGCCAAACCAAGAATCCCCGAAGCCGGTAGTAGCAGCATGATCGCAATGAAGGTCAGCATCCAGGCCTTGACCGACAACAACGAGAACAAGCCGATCGACACTAACCAGTCGTTCGCTTCGAGCAACATAGTCGAATCGCTCACTTGCTGGCTTAACCAAGAGGTGAGCGGGCCCAGTGCCACAATCAGCAGGACGATCACAGCCCCCAGCACAATCAAAAACGGCATCAATAAGGCAAACAACATGCGAGGATGGCATTGCGAAACCAATGCGCGACCAAACGCCTGCCCCACCCCCTCTAAACCTAACGATTGCTGAGTTGCTTGACTTGGATTCAACGCGAAATTCTCCAGAAGACATTCAATTGCGCAAGATGACGCAGCAGGTGAGCAGCACAAGCCCAATAAAAGCCATCGGACAGTGCGAAAGAGCGCAACCAACGAACAAGCCACACCGAACAAAAGCCCGCCAAAGGTGCAAGAGCGCGCAACAAGCGGGCAGACCTGGCCAGAAACCTAAACGAGGCTATCATAGACAAACTTGATCTCTTGTGCTGACGAAAACGTGTATTTTCCAAACTCACCGACACTTGCTAAAGCCCTTGCATCGCCCGAAGGCACAGTGATCTTGTGTTTTTGTGCCGCGTGGTGCGACGCGTGTAAAGCGTATCAACCAAAGTTCGAAACGCTTGGTCTGCAATATCCTCAGGCTTGTTTCGTATGGGCCGACATCGAGGATTATCCCGAACTGCTGGGTGACGAGGATGTTGAAAATTTTCCGACGATAGCGATTGTGCAAGGCGAAAACGTGCGGTTTTTAGGCACCCTGCTCCCTCACATCGAGCACCTCAATCGCCTGATTCAGACCATGCAGCAACCGGGTCAATCGCAAACTACGGGTTTGCCAGAGGATTTAATTGCGCAATTAATCGCTCTAAGCCAAAGCACCTAATTTCATCCTGAATGATCAGCGCGCAAGCGATTACTGAAGGTTTGCTTTGGAGAGTCATTCTGCAAGCGAGTGCTCAATCTTCGCTCAGCACACTCATTTTGCAAGCGTGTACTGCACGTTCGTTTAGACCGTCACCTATCAGCAACGATTTAAGCAGGTTTTTTTTGCGCAGCACCGAGTAACAAACCGACTGGCCGCTTGGCCAATAACGAAGGCTTTTTCAAACTCGTAGGGGGCGCTTGCGCCGCAGCGGCCAAAGAGGCTGCCGAGGGCTGGTAAGGCTTTGTAAAAAAATCATCAATCGGCTTCGCTGGGGCGTTGTAACGACTCGGCCGTGCGCCGCGGTCTGGGCGGTCGCTTGAAGCGCTTCGCCCGCCATGGCTACGCTCAGCGGTCGAACCGCTGGGGCTGCGCTCTGAACCGAAGCTTGCCCGACTTGGACGCGAATCTTCACGCGAGGCACCCCGTGCCAATAACTCGCCGGGGATTTCGAGCGTGCCCCGCACGATCGGCGTTTTAATCAGTTTTTCAATGTCGAGCAAATACTTTTCTTCAGACGGGGCAAATAATGAGATAGCTTCGCCCAAGGCGCCCGCGCGACCGGTACGACCAATCCGATGCACATAATCTTCGGCGCTATGCGGCAAATCGTAATTGATCACACAAGGAATACCCGCCACATCCAAGCCACGAGCGGCCACATCCGTGGCAACCAACACTTCGAGTTCGCCGGCCTTGAACGCCTCGAGGGCTTTCATTCGATCGCCTTGCGTTTTATCACCGTGGATCGATTCGGCACGCACGCCATCGAGTTCAAGTTGGCGCGCCAAACGGCCGGTGCCAATTTTGGTATTTGAAAACACGATCACTTGCTTAAGGCCGCGCGACTTTACCAAATGCACCACAGCGGCGCGCTTGGCATCGCCCGACATGGAATAGGCGATTTGCGTGACGGTGTCGGCGGTCGCGTTGCGCCCTGCCACTTCAATTTCGATTGGGCTGTTTAAATAGGTGCGTCCGAGCTTGCGGATGTCGTTGCTAAAGGTTGCCGAGAACAGCAGTGTTTGCCGCGGCGTGGGCAACAGACGAATGATGCGCTCAAGATCAGGCAAGAAACCCATATCGAGCATGCGGTCGGCTTCGTCTAAGACCAAAATACCAACTTGGCTTAAGTTGACGTTACGTTGCTCGACGTGATCCAGCAAACGCCCAGGCGTCGCGATCAAAACTTCGCAACCATTGCGCAAAGCCTCTTTTTGCGGATTAATGTCGACACCACCAAACACGACTGTCGAGCGCAGAGGTGTGAGCTTACCGTAGCGCTTGACGCTTTCGGCAACCTGGTCTGCAAGCTCTCGGGTGGGCGTCAAAATCAAAGCACGTACAGGATGGCGGGCCGGCGAGGCGCTGCTGTTGGCAAAAGCCATCAAGCGATGCAGAATCGGCAACGTGAACGCAGCCGTTTTGCCAGTGCCTGTCTGCGCCGCACCCATCACATCTTGCCCAGCCATCGCAAGCGGAACAGCTTGCGCCTGAATTGGGGTAGGAATGGTGTAGCCGGTATCAATCACGGCTTGTAACAGCGCTGGATGCAACCCGATTTCTAAAAAAGTGGGGCTTGCGGCGACAGGCGTATCGGTAGGTTGAGTATTAGAGGTCAAGTAGTAGAGTCGAGTAGTTTAAATGATTGAAGTCATTGAATTATTTAAGGAAACACTCACTAGTGTACTCCAGTCGAGCCCCTCGGTTCGGGATTCCCCCTAGCGCCAAGAGCAATGCGAGCCTGTATGCGACCCTAAAACAACAGTAACAACCCGCGCAGCGGCTACCACCGAGAGAAGGATCGGTCGGGTATTCGTTAAAGGCAACATCAAGGCAAACAGGGCCAACGTGGCAGCAAAATCAATCGACCAAGACTCTGGCACAACGTTGCCCAGACTGATAACAATCAAAGACATCACTTGCCAAAGAAACCAAGACGGAATCACCGCACCTAGAAAGAAACAGTGTTGCTCGCGCAAAGCATGCAACGTAGAGGGGGGGTCAACAGATCAGACAGTTTTTTACGCGTTTGTCACAATTGCCGCTATTGTAGACTGCGCGCTTGGTACACTCTGACTATCCAATTTTTCTTTGAGATTCGCGATGACGCAAGCTTCTGCCTCTGGCAAAGATCAAGCTCCCGTGCAAGTTGGTGCGGCCGACTTGCCCCTGCATTGCCCTGGCCCACGCGCCCCCCTCTGGAGCATGCATCCGCGCGTGTTTCTCGACGTCACACGCACGGGTGAGGTCAACTGCCCCTACTGTGGCACGCATTACCAGCTAGCGGCCGGCACCGTTGTGCACGGCCATTAAGAGCCACATATATGCCGGTTATGTTCGCAACGCCCGAAGAAGCTGAGCTCGCTTTTTACGATGCGCTTGAGCGAGCAGACCTCAACCGCTTGATGCAAGTGTGGTCTGACGACGAAGAGATCATCTGCGTCCACCCGGGTGGTCTGCGTATGGTGGGCCTACATGCCGTAAAAGAATCGTGGCAAGAGATCTTGGCCCAAGGCGCCTTGCACATTCGCCCAGCCAAGCTTGTCACCACGCAAAGCATGATGAGTACGGTCCATTCGCTGATTGAACAAATCACCGTACGCAGCCAAACAGGCACCGAAATCGCGCACTGCTATGCCACCAACGTCTATCACAAAGGCCCGACGGGTTGGCGTCTTGTGATGCATCATGCCTCGGCAGCACCCGAGCAAACAGGCTTACTCGAACTACACGACACCCCAGGTCTTTTGCACTAACCTCACACCATAGTGCCAGCCTCTCTCGACCTCTCACCTTGTCTCTCTCCAAACTGGTTACCCGAGCGCCATAGCCAGACGCTCTTTGGCGCCCTGGCTGCGCCGACAAGCCGGTTGCGTTTCGCTCGCACGCGTGTCGACACTCCCGATGGCGACTTTATTGATTTAGACTGGGCACTTCCGAGCTTAGCGGCCTACCCCAAGCACATCCAAGAGGGTAGCTTGAGCCATACCGCAGCAGCGCGCTGGCTGACAAACGCAGAGCAACAGAAACTGCGCGACTCGACGCCCACACCGGCCCTACTGCTGTTTCATGGGCTTGAGGGCAGCAGCGGTAGTCGCTACTCACAGTCAATCGCCACCTATTTCAAAGCAAAAGGCTGGATCGTGGCGATCGCACACTTTCGCGGCTGCTCAGGCTTCGCCAACCGTCTGGCGCGCGCTTATCACTCGGGCGACTCGGCCGAGATCGGTTTTATTCTCTCAACAGTGCGAAAGCAAGTGCCTCAGGCCCGCTGGCATGCGGCGGGTGTCTCGCTGGGGGGTAATGCGTTATTAAAATACTTGGGCGAATACGGCACACAGCTTGATTGGCTTTGCGGCGCGGCGGCAATCTCTGCCCCCATCGATTTAGTGGCCGCGGGTCATCACCTGTCAGACAACACCTTTAACCGCTTAGTGTATTCGCGGCATTTTTTAAGGTCTCTCAAGCCCAAGGTGTTTGAGAAGGCACGCAGATATCCCGGCGTCATTGATGTGTTCAAGATCAACCAGGCGCGCGATCTACGCGAGTTCGATCACGCCTATACCGCACCCATGCACGGCTTTAAAGATGCCATTGATTACTGGACGCAATCCGCCAGCAAACCCTGGCTCAAAAAGATTGTCACACCGACGTTGGTCTTGAACGCCAGAAACGATCCGTTTTTACCAGAACACACCTTAGTCGGGCCCAACGATTGCAGCGATGCCCTCACGCTGCACCAACCTGCACTGGGCGGTCATGTGGGCTTTGTCAACGGCCCTTGGCCCGGCCACCTGAACTGGCTGCCCGAACGACTGCTGCGCTATTTCGAGACGCTTGCGCCTCGTACGGCCTGAAGTTCTACAGCTCTGCAGCCTGACAGCCTAGGCCACTACATCCAAATCGCCTAAGACTTAAACCGCTCAAGTAATCTGCGGTCTTCAGCGATTTTGGCCGTTAAGGCACGGATCTGCACATCGAGCTGTGACTGCAAATAAAAATCTTGCGATAAGGTGCGCGCCTGCTGCAATTGCGCCACCGATGCTGATAACGCCCCTAACTGTTCATAGTAAGAGGCCATCGCCTGACGCGCTGCCACGGGCTCGTTTAAGCGGTCATGGCTATTACCTAACATTTTATAAAATTCGGGCTCAAGCTTTGGCCAGCGTTTGATTTGCTCTTGCAGATACGCGATGGCCTCTTTGTCTTTTACCTGCAGCTGCAAACACTCTGCCACTTTTAACGCAAACGCGCGCCGCTCAGGCCAGCGCTTTTGAGCAGCCTGCGCCGCAGCTAAGGCCTGAGCCACTTGCTTGCGCGCCAAATCGAGCTCAATCCGCTGTAAGTCTAAATAAGGTGAGTTTGCGCTAAGCGCTTGCGCCTGTTCAAGCGCACTCGCTGCCGCTTTAAGATCTTTGCGCGCCACTGCGGCAAGCGATAACCCGTACCACGCAGCAGCTTGTCTGGCCGCACTGCCACTCGCGGTGGCACCTGCTTTGAGACTCACCCGAAGCTCTTCTTGCATTTGCTCAGTCGCTTGCACCAGGGCGCGCGGGTCGATCGACTGCAATACCCGAGCTTTGGCGCGTACAAACCAAAACTCATCCGAGGCCTGGTAGCTGGCAACCGGTAACTGTCGGATTCGATTTTGCATATCGGTCATACGCGAAATACTCAGCGGGTGGGTTGATACATACACCCCGCCACCTCTACCCTCGTTCAGGCTTGAGGACTGCATCAAACGGCCAAACATCACCGCCATGCCGTTCGGGTCGTAACCCGCCTTACGCAACATTTCAAAGCCCGTTCGGTCAGCCTCTTGCTCGGCATCGCGCGAAAACCCCAGTTGTTGCGCAATGGCTGCCGCCTGACCAAAGGCGGCGATCCCCATCGCAGCTTGCCCGCCGCCGGGCGTCAGCCCTGCAAGAATCGCTGCCGCAAGCGTGGCGAGTGCAAGATAACCACTTTGTTGCTGTTGCGTCAGCCCCCGGGCAATGTGCCGCTGGGTCACGTGAGCGATTTCGTGCGCAAGTACCCCGGCGAGTTCAGCCTCGGCACCCGAGCTCACAATTAAACCGGTATGCATACCGATATACCCGCCTGGCATCGCAAATGCGTTGATCACTGGATCACGCACGCCAAAGACCTCAATCTCGGGTGCCCCGCCCGGTGCATGAGCGGCCAGTCTCTTACCCATCGCGTTCAAATACTGACTAATATCAGGGTCTTTGATGTACTCTGGGTCACGGCGCCCTTGCACCATAATGGCCTCACCCAAGCGCCGCTCGAGCGCTGGCGAAAGGTCTGAGCTTGAAGCAGGCCCCAGCGAGGGAGCAGACGACGGTTGCGCCCAGGCGCATTGCCACCCAAGCGTGAGCACTAATAAGCCTGCCATGCATTTTTTAGGCAGCGATTGCAGCGAATCCATTAAACTGTCATGAGTCATACGTTTATGATAACGGCAGTAACAATTGGTTCCGCAAGTTTGCGGTCCTATCTTCAGGAATAAATTATGCGTCCCGTTCGCAAAGCAGTCTTCCCCGTTGCCGGCCTAGGCACGCGTTTTTTGCCCGCCACCAAGGCCATGCCGAAGGAAATGTTACCCGTTATCGACAAGCCTTTGATTCAGTATGCGGTTGAAGAGGCGGTCGCTGCTGGGATTACTGACTTGATTTTTGTGACCGGTCGCAACAAACGTGCGATCGAAGACCACTTTGATTCGGCCCCCGAAATGGAAGCTGAACTAGAACGCAAAGGTAAAGCTGAGCTTTTAGCGATTGTGAAGGGGATTTTGCCCTCGCACGTCAGTTGTATTTACATTCGACAATCTGCGCCACTGGGTTTAGGCCATGCCGTGTTAACGGCGGCTCCTATTGTTGGCGACGAACCCTTTGCCGTTTTGTTGGCAGACGACTTACTAGACGCCGACCGCCCAGTCATCGGACAGCTGATCGACGCCGCTTTAACCTACCAAGGCAGCATTTTAGGTGTGCAAGAGGTGCCACTCAAAGATACCGACAAGTATGGCATCGTGGCAACGGATCCGGTCAGCGATCGAACCGAGCGCGTGCGTCATATCGTTGAAAAGCCAAAGCCTGACGTCGCACCCTCAACCCTGGCTGTGGTCGGGCGCTATGTTTTAGATGCGCGTGTGTTTGCGCATTTGCGCCAAACGCAAGCCGGCGCCGGCGGCGAAATCCAACTGACCGACGGCATCGCCTCGCTTATGAAAGAAAAGGCCGTGTTTGCCCACCGCTACGAAGGTGTGCGCTACGACTGCGGCAATAAAGAGGGCTGGTTCAAGGCCAACGTGGCGCTTGGCCGCAAATATCACAATCTGATCCCTTGATCCCGAGAAGAACCCCAGCGCCCTTTCGCTGACAAACGCATCAGGGTACGCAACGCGACCATTAAACCAATCACTTCGGTCATCGCAGCCGGTATCCACATGGTCAAACCACCGATCATCTGATCGGTTAGCGCGTCCATCGAGATGGCGCGACCACACAGATCGAACAAAGGATACAGGTCGCGTTCGGTGAAGGCGATAATAGCGCCCGCCACCATTTGTGGCGCCATGGTCACAATGGGCGAAAGCACCCGGCCGCCGGGGCTCATGGCAGAGGGCGGGCACACACGCCGATCTAGAATCAGATTCCAGTACATAAATCCAGTGATCACGACCGACCAGTTCATCAGCCGATACAAGCGCCAGTCGAGCATTGAATAAAATTGCACCGACGGGATCAGCCACACCACAACCAAAAAGATAAACAGCGCTGGCACGATAATAGGATTGGTCAGGATCGCAATCACACTGCGCCCCGGCCCAGTTTGATTAAAGCGTTGCAAGCCACGGCGCCACGTCAGCGGCAAGCCAGCTCGCAACACTTGACCTGGATAGGCCGCCATCACCACCAACGGCCCCAAGTGATGCAAAACCAAGTGCTGAATCCGATGCATGAAAAACATACGCTCGGCGTAATAATCAAGCATGGTGTGCAGCGACAAATACAGTAAGACCATTCCGGTCCAGAACAGCCATTGCCTGAGGCGATTTACCCGGTGGACGCGCTGACCGCGCACAAACAACACGCCTGCGGCCAGAAAGCAGACAAGCAAGGTGGGAGAGAACTCCCAAGGTTCGAGCCAGCCAATCCAATCCATCGCAAAACCTTAGTGAGTGAGGCACCCTGATACAGAAGGCACGTTGAGTGCGGGACTCTGATACAGAAGCCGCGCAGAGATTGTAGTATGTCGTTAGTTCAACAACCGCATCTGATGCCCTTATGCCTCTTACAACACCCAACCTCAAGGTTCTGACCGCTCGTCGCAACCAATTGCTGACCTGGATGCATAGCCTTGGGGGCGGGGTCGCCATCGTACCCACTGCGCCTGAACGCACGCGCAACCGAGACAACCACCACAGCTATCGCCACGACAGTGATTTTTACTACTTAACGGGTTTCTCTGAAGCGCATGCGTGGTTGGTCTTGGTGGCGGGCGAGGTTGATCAAAGCATTCTGCTCTGCGAAGGTAAAAATCCAGAAGTCGAGATGTGGAACGGTGTGCGCTGGGGCCCCGAGGCGGCGGCTGAACGCTTTGGCTTTGATCAGGCACACGACGTTAAAGACCTCGATACACTCATCCCCAAGTTGTTGGTCGGGCAGCGCAATCTCTTTAGCACCTTGTCGCACTCGACTCAGCCCGACTTACTCAAGCACTTACAAGGCTGGCTTGTCGCTGCTCAACACAGCGTGCGCGGCACCCGTGCGTTGCCCCAGCAATGGTTAGATCTTAGCGACCCTTTGGCAGAAATGCGCTTAATCAAAGATGCCTCTGAACTTGCCACCATGCGCGCGGCCGCTGCGATTTCTGCACAAGGCCACGTGCGCGCCATGCAGGCAGCGTACCCTGGCTGCCACGAATATGAACTAGAAGCCGAACTTCTGTATCACTTTCGCAAACACGGGGCACAATCAGTAGCCTATGACAGCATTGTGGCAGCGGGCGCGAACGCCTGCGTGTTACACCACCGCGCAGGCAATGCCGTGATGCAAGCGGGTGATCTGGTCTTGATTGATGCGGGCTGCGAGCTTGATGGTTATGCCTCAGACATCACGCGTACTTTTCCGGCTAATGGCAAGTTCTCAGGGCCGCAGCGCGCCCTATACGAGATCGTGTTGGCGGCACAGCAAGCGGCTTACGAAAAAACCTCGCCGCAAAATCACTTCAATGCGGGGCACGACGCCGCGGTGCAAGTACTCACGCAAGGTTTGTTAGACGAAGGTCTGCTGCAAGGAACGCTGGCGGAATCCATCGAAACCGCGGCCTACCGACCTTTTTATATGCACCGCACCGGCCATTGGCTGGGTATGGATGTGCACGACGTAGGCAGCTATCGCAGCCCTCCAGCGTCAACCGAAGAACGCCCATGGCGACAGCTACAAGCCGGGATGGTGCTCACGATTGAGCCGGGGCTTTATGTGCGCCCCGCGCCCGACGTTGCAGAAAAATTTTGGGGCATTGGCATCAGAATCGAAGACGATGCTGTGGTGACCGAAACAGGTTGCGCGTTAATTACGCGTGGTGTGCCTGTTGCAGCAAACGAGATCGAAGCCATCATGCGTGCGCGGTAACAACTGTTACACGCTACGAGCTCGTACTGGCACAATTTGTCCCTCTTGAAGTGCATAATAACGGTGTGTAGAATCGGCGTTCAATGTTCAGCAAAAAAGGAAACACCAAGATGGAAATTCGCCTTACAAAACTTGAAGCAGTCATCCCCACCCTTGCGACCAAAGAAGATCTTCAACGTGACATGAACGCACAGACTTGGACGATCATCCGGTGGATCACTGGCGTGTTGATTGCTGCCACCACAGCAACGACCGCGACAACTTATTTGATCGCCACAGCCGCCAAATAAATCGCATTAATCCGAATTTAAATTAAAGCCATCTAGCCACCCAAGCGCGGTCCAGACATAGATCACGATCATTGCAATACCAAACATCAAAGCAACGGTGCCAATCAACAGCGTAAAAATCGCGATCAATACTGCACCCCAACCGCTTGGGCGCTCACGTACTAAACCAACGTTGTAAAAGCCGTCAAACTTCTTATCGCTCATTAGGCATAAAACAATCGCCTCAATAAAGCCATCAACAATCGGGATAAACAGCAAGAAAAACGCTGGATTCTCGTACCAGATATCGGCAAAGGCGCTCGCAACCATCAGCCCAACACCAAGCACACTGACCACCCAGGCGTGGCGCCGCCCCAAATACCACCAGTGCGCGCCCACACAGCCCAACAACGCGGCCATTAAACCCACCGTCGTTTTGTGGCGAAACCGCGTCGTGGGCGTCGCAGATGATACAGAAGATACAGTCATAACAATCCGTGAAAACGTTTAATGCAAAGAAGGCCGGTAACAAATTTTCATTTTCTTAGCTAGGGCCTCTAGTTTTTTGTCTAGCGTCCAAAGCTGAGCGTCTTTTGTCAGGAGCGTGGAAGCAAGCAAGGACAGATCCACTGCACCACAGCCGCAATCGTAAAGTTTATTCAGCTCAACGAAATTGATTGTTTCGTCGATCGTAGCAATGCTGGCAGTTTGCAAGGCACCCAGATATTGCAGGGTTCGTTTTCGTGGCGCAGGTGGTGAGCCACAAGACAACTCAAGAACGATCAATGGGTGGCATAAGACCTGATCGTTATTGAGCAATGCCCCCAAGCCGCCAAGACCTTTTCTAAAATGCTGTACCCAGACCGAACTGTCAACCAAGACCATTGCCATTCAAAACCCCACTTAAACCTTTCGTCTTGGAATATCTTTCATGCCGGGCGCCCTGCCTCCGAGGGCTGCTAGACGCTTGCCGATCTGTACTCTCAGAAAGACTTGCATCGCCTCGCGAAAGAGTTCAGCCTTGTCGAGCCCAGGCTCTGCAACCTCTAAAACTTTTGCATACAGCTCGTCGTCAATGGATACGGTTGTTCTCATGTAGGCCTCGCGCTTTTGAATATTAAATGCCAGTAATGATGCATTTTAACATCATTATTGGCATCAAAATTCTATCGGATGATTAGCCTAAAATACTCAGATGCATCCATTAGACTTTGACCTGGCGATTTTAGGCGGCGGCCCCGTAGGCAGTGCTTTAGCCCTATTACTCGCTCGACTCGCACCACAACCGGCACGCATTGTCTTATTACAAACCGAGACCGCCTCGCAATATGGCCATCGGCCTGAGCTTGACCCGCGCGTATTGGCCGTCAATCACGGTAGTCGTGTATTGCTTGAAAGCTTGGGCGCTTGGCCGCAGCAAGCGGCGCTCATACAAACTATTCATGTTTCGCAACGCGGGCGACTGGGGCGCACTGTCATCAGACACGATGACTTTAACGTACCCGAACTAGGTTGTGTCGCACGTTATGGCCAACTTTACGAAAAACTCGCCCAAGCGGTGCGTGCAAGCGGCGTACAAGTTTTAATCGGTGACGGCGCACGCGTGATCGAGCAAGATGCCTTAGGTGTCAGTATTGAGCAGGGATCACGCCGCCTACACGCAAAATTAGTGATTCACGCAGATGGATTGACAGGGGTTGAGCCCACCCGTCAGTACACTCAATATGCCTTACTCACGCGTGCCCGCGCGAGCAGGCCTCGAGCAGGCTGGGCCTTTGAGCGCTTTACCAACGAAGGCCCGTTAGCGGTTTTGCCTCACCCCGAAGCGCTGGGTGAGCAATCCATCGTCTGGTGCTGTTCGCCTGAACGTGCCGCCGCCCTGCAAACCTTATCCCCTGAGCACTTTTCCCACGCCCTGACAGAGACTTTTGGCTCGCGACTCGGTACGCTCACCGTACAGGGGCCGGTTGCTTGCGTGCCTCTGGCCATGACTCTGCGCCCTCAAACGATTGAGGGGCGCTGCGTCGCCATTGGAAATGCGGCCCAAACCCTGCACCCTGTCGCAGGACAAGGGCTGAACCTAGGGCTCCGAGACGCCGCAACGCTTGCGATTACGTTGCGCGACTGGCTTGTGACTCCCAATGAACCACCCGCAGTCGCCTTGCAACGCTATCAACAACTACGCGGCCCTGATCGTCAAGTGACGGTTAGGCTAACCGACCTGCTCTCGCGTATCTTCACCACAAAGGCGCCTTTGGTTGAGCACGCTGCCGGCCTGGCGCTGCTAGGGATGGATCTTTTGCCAGCCCTGCGCGCACCGCTCGCGCGCCATTTATTGCAAGGGCTGAGACTCTAGACTCTCCCCATTCAAACTACAACTGATCAATTTGTAGCCTCGGACCGATCCAACCAGAAACGCACAGGCTGCGACCTCTGTCGAAAGATGCCGCCAGCGACTCCCAATCCCACCACGGTCCTTTGTCAGGCCTTGAGCAAGCCCGAAGCGTTACAATTTGTCCATGAATATCGGCCCCTGGTCCCTCACCAACAACGTTTTTGTCGCCCCGATGGCTGGGGTGACCGATCGGCCGTTTCGACAATTATGCAAACGCCTCGGGGCAGGCTACGCCGTGTCTGAAATGGCGGCTAGCAATCCTCAGTTATGGCAAACCGTCAAGTCGTCACGTCGTCTGAATCACGACGGCGAAAACGAGCCGGTGGCAGTGCAAATCGCTGGCGCAGATCCACAAATGATGGCGCAAGCCGCCGTGTTTAACATCGGCAAGGGCGCCCGCGTCATTGATATCAACATGGGCTGCCCGGTCAAAAAAGTATGCAACGTCGCCTCAGGCTCGGCGCTGTTGCGTCACGAAGACCTTGTGGCGCGTATTCTGGATGCGGTTGTGAAGGCCTGCATGCCTCTGGGCATACCCGTGACGCTTAAAACGCGTACGGGCTGGGATCGCGAACATCGCAATGCGCTTCGCATTGCGCATTTGGCGCAAGACACTGGTATTGCCGCGCTCACGCTGCATGGCCGTACCCGCGCAGATATGTACCTAGGCGAAGCCGAATACGACACCATCCGAGAAGTCAAAGCCAGCATTTCAATTCCGGTGGTGGCCAACGGCGACATCGATAGCCCGCAAAAAGCGCGCAGCGTACTCGCGTACACGGGCGCCGATGCCGTCATGATTGGCCGTGCAGCGCAGGGCCGCCCCTGGATCTTCAGAGAAATTGATTATTTTCTGCGTACAGGTCAAACACTCGCGCCCCCGAATTGGATAGAAATGCGAGATTTATTACTGCATCATCTGTCGGATCATTATCAGTTTTATGGCGAGAGCGTTGGGGTCAAAACAGCGCGTAAACATATTGGGTGGTACGTCAACGGCCTACCCAATGGCGTGGCACTTGCAGCGCATATTAACCAACTTGAGACCACCACCGAACAGTTTGCGGCAGTCGACCATTGGTTTTTGGCACAAGCCGATACGCACGCAGACAGTCTGGCCGCAACCTGCGACAATAACGATCTAAGTTCGCCATACCTGCACGCCGCCTGAAGGCCATTCTTATGAAAAAAAATAATATTCTTGATGAAGCGGTACGCCAAAGCCTTGACAGTTACTTTGCTGACTTGGGCGACACTGAACCCAATGATCTCTATGACATGGTCGTCGGCTGCGTCGAACGCCCTTTGCTGGCAATCGCCATGCAACGGGCCAATAATAATCAATCGCGTGCCGCCCTCATGCTGGGTATCACGCGCAACACCCTTCGAAAAAAACTGTTAGCACACAAGCTTCTATGACTATTCAAACCGCACTGCTCTCTGTTTCAGATAAAGCCGGCATCGTCGATTTTGCCAAAGCACTTGCTAAGCGCGGTGTACGATTGCTTTCAACCGGAGGCACGGCAAAATTACTGGCCCAGGCCGGTTTAAACGTCACCGAGGTCGCACAACACACGGGCTCACCTGAAATTCTGGATGGCCGAGTCAAAACCCTGCATCCGAAAATTCATGGTGGCCTACTGGCTCGACGCGATAGCGCCGAGCACTTGCAAACGCTTCAAGAGCACGGCATTGACCGTATCGACCTGCTTGTCGTCAATCTGTACCCATTTCGCGCGGCCGTCGCCAAGCCCGACTGCACCTTCGCCGATGCGGTCGAAAATATTGATATCGGCGGGCCCGCCATGTTGCGCGCGGCTGCAAAAAATCATGGTACCGAGGCCGGCGGCGTGACCGTGGTGATCGACCCCACTGATTACCCCCGCGTCTTAAAAGAAATGGATGCCACGGGCGACACGTCGTACGGGCTCCGTTTGTCGCTCGCAACCAAGGTCTACGCACACACCAGTGCCTATGATGGCGCGATTGCGGCATACCTCAGCAGCCTCGTCGCCCCCGAGCCAGCACAAGAAGCCGTGCCCGAGCGCAGCACCTGGCCCGATACGCTCACACTACAAGTACATCAACAACAAGTATTGCGCTACGGTGAAAACGCTCAGCAGCGTTCAGCCTTTTACGTTGACCCCAGCTGCCCAGCGGGCCTGTTAGGCAATTTTGTGCAACTGCAGGGCAAAGAGCTTTCGTACAACAACATCGCTGACTCTGATGCCGCCTGGGATTGCGTACGCAGTTTTGCTGAGCCGGCCTGTGTCATCGTCAAACATGCCAATCCATGCGGCGTAGCCGTCGCCGACAAGGCCGTCAACGCCTATCTGAAAGCCTTTAAAACAGACCCTACCTCAGCCTTTGGCGGCATCATTGCCTTTAACCGTACTGTGAATTTGGCATGTGCCAAAGCGATCAGCAATCAGTTTGTTGAAGTCTTGCTCGCACCGAGTTACGACAAAGCAGCGCTCGAATTTTTGACCGCCAAGAAAAACGTTCGCGTATTGCAAGTCCCGATGGGCGACGGGCAAAACGATATCGACGTAAAACGTGTTGGTGGTGGCTGGCTGGTACAAACCCCTGACTCGCAAACCGTGCAGGCAAGTGATCTAAAGGTCGCCACCCGCACCCAACCTACTCCCGCTCAGCTCAGCGATTTGCTGTTTGCCTGGAAGGTCGCCAAGTTTGTAAAATCAAACGCCATCGTCTTTTGTGGCGAGGGAATGACCTTAGGCGTTGGGGCTGGTCAGATGAGCCGTATTGATTCTGCACGCATTGCTTCGATCAAGGCTGAAAACGCAGGCCTGACTCTTAAAGGTTCGGCCGTTGCGTCTGATGCGTTCTTTCCGTTTCGTGACGGCTTGGATGTTGTGATTGATGCGGGCGCGACCTGCGTGATCCAACCGGGTGGCAGTATGCGCGATGACGAGGTGATTGCAGCCGCCAACGAGCGTGGCATTGTGATGATGCTGACTGGCATGCGTCACTTCAGGCATTAAGTCGCTACCCATGAAAACTCAACGCCTTATGTGCAAAATCGTATGCGCATCTTAGGCGTTGATCCTGGCTTGCGCCGAACGGGGTTTGGCGTCGTCGATTTGATCGGCACGCGTCTGACCTATGTGGCAAGTGGCACCATCGTAGTACCTACTGATATCACGCTGCCTCTGCGACTTAAAGTGATTCTCGATAACCTGCGTCAAGTGGTTGAAGACACCAAGCCAGACGTCGCCGCCTTAGAAATCGTATTCATGAATACCAACCCGGCAACAACCCTATTGCTGGGCCAAGCGCGTGGCGCAGCCCTTTGTGCCCTGGCAGACCGAGATTTAGCCGTGTTTGAATACAGTGCGCTTCAAATTAAAAAATCAGTCGTTGGGGCCGGGCGCGCCGCGAAAGAACAAGTGCAGATGATGGTGCAGCGCTTGTTATCGCTTGATGGCGTGCCTGCGCCTGATTCAGCTGATGCACTCGCTTGTGCAATCTGCCATGCGCACGTCAGCCCTTTAGCTGAAAAGCTTGGCGTGACGAGCTACCAGCAACGTACAGCACGGGGTCGTACGCGAATACGCGGCGGCCGACTACTCGGCTAACCCTAGGGACACAACACAATGATCGGTCGACTCACTGGTACCTTATACGAAAAAATGCCGCCACGCATCGGCTTAGATGTGCAAGGGGTTGGCTACGAAATCGATGTATCGATGACAACGTTTTACGCACTGCCAGAACTCGGCGCCCAGGTCACAATCCTGACGCATCTCACTGTGCGCGAAGATGCCCATATATTGTTTGGATTTTCAAGCACACAAGAGCGTGCTGCGTTTCGCGAACTCGTTAAAGTCAGTGGCATTGGCGCGCGCACAGCGCTAGCTGTGTTGTCAGGTATGTCGGTGGCGGACTTGGCTCAGGCCATCACCCTACAAGAGCCGGCTCGCCTCACACGTATCCCTGGCATTGGGACCAAAACAGCCCAGCGTCTGCTGCTTGAGATGAAAGGCAAACTCGGGGCTGACTTAGGTGCCACGCCTAGCGTCTCGGCGGGCAACCAAACCGATGTGCTGCACGCCTTGACCGCGCTAGGCTACTCAGAACGCGAGTCACTCACTGCACTTAAAGCACTGCCCGAAGGCGTGAGTGTGTCTGATGGCATCCGACTCGCGCTAAAGAGCTTGTCGCGCTAATCAACGCTCGCGCCAGACAACTTGACTGCCTCAGCCCAGTTTTTAACTTCGGTATCGATGACTTTTTGAAAGTCAGCGGGCGAGCTGTTGTTAATTTCGCCGCCCATCTCAAGCAGGCGTTGCTGCATACCGGGCTCGGCTACGATACGTTGTACGGCCTGATAAATTTTTTGTCGTAAGTCTTGCGACATAGACGCTGGGCCAAACAACCCAAACCAAGTGGCCGCATTAAAACCAGGCATCCCTGCTTCAGTCATGGTGGGCACGCTGGCAATTGCCGCGACCCGCGTCGGATGCGCCAGTGCTATGGCGTGCAACTTACCCGACTTGATATAGGGCAGCGCTGCAGACAAGGTCACAAATGCCACCTGAACCTGCCCCCCGATTAAATCGGTCAGCATCGGTGAATCGCCCTTATACGGCACGTGCACAAAAGGTACGCCGGTCTTGGCCTTAAAGAGCTCGCCCGTCAGATGCTGAGGCGTGCCATTGCCTGTGGAGGCCATCGACAAACCATTTTTTTGCGCCTTGGCATAGGCCACTAATTCGGGTACCGTATTGACGGGTAGCGCCGCCGTTGTCACCAGCACCAAGGGGATCGTTGACACCAAAGTAATCGGTGCAAAGTCTTTAATCGGATCGTAGTTAAGTTTTTTATACAGACTGGCACTAATCGTGTGCGCCGCTGTCGTCATAAACAACGTATAACCATCGCCAGGCGCGCGCGCCAAAGCCTCAGCCGCTACAGTCGTACCTGCACCGGGGCGATTGGTCACCACCACTTGTTGCCCCCACACCGCCGGTAATTTTTCGGCAATCAGACGCGCAATGACGTCGGTCGCACCGCCGGCGGGGTAAGGCACAACAATCGTGACGGCTTTTTCTGGAAACGTAGCCGCATACGTGTTGGTCATGGCGCTCAAAGCCGCCAGGGACGACAACAACAGGCCAAAACTAGTTTGAATCATTTTTTTAGAAAATATATTTTTCATCTTTGTCTCTGTTGCCGAATAGATTATCTCTGTTTCCGCTCTACCGTTGCATCGCGAATCGTTTGAGCGTTGTACCTTACTTTTTGTGCTGTTCAAGCCACGCCAATAAGCGCGTGACACCTTCTTTCATCGTAACGACAGGCTTCCAGCCGATCACTTCTCCAGCTTTATCATGCGGGACATGGAAAGCGCCGCCTGAGGTCAAGCGCACTTTGCCTGGAGGATCTGGACGAATCTCTGGTTTAAGCGAGCTTTTGCAATAATCGAGCACCAATTGAACCAACTCGCCCGTCGTAATGGGAGCCGGTCCAGAGACGTTCACCGCCACATCCGTTGCAGTGCTTTGCAAAGCGGCCACATTGGCACGCGCGACATCCGAGACGTGCACGAAATGTTTGGTGTCAGTGCCATCGCCTGGCAAGACTGGCGCCTGACCGTTGCGCACCAGGTCGTAGGTTTCCATGATGTAGAGCGAATTAGCGGCGCGGTAGTGCTGACGCTCGCCGTACACCGTCGAGTAACGCAAGACCACGTAATCTTGACCGGCGCTTTGATGATAGTGGCGGCATAACTGCTCGCCCATAATTTTTGAGGCACCGTACAAAATCGCGGCAGGTGGTGCACCAACAGAATGAAAGGGGATCTCTTCGTGCAAGGCGCCCTTAATACCACTACCGTAGCCATATACTGCATTCGAGGAGGCAAACACAAATTTTTTAACTTGATTCACGCGGCAAGCTTCAAGCATATTTTGTGCCCCGCGGATATTGACATCAACCGCTTGCCAGGGCGTTTGCGAAAAGCCCAGGGTCATGTAGGCCGCCAAATGCACTACGCCATCGACACCTTTGGTCGCGTCGAGCAACTCGGGCAGGCGCATTAAATCTGCACGCACGATTTTGATGCGCGGATCATTTTGTAAGTGCGCAATGGCATCCATTGAGCCGAACGAAAAGTTATCGAGCAACAGCACTTCGCGGGCGCCTTCTTTGAGCAACAAATCAGCGGTATGCGAGCCCACCAGGCTAGCAGCCCCCGCGATCAGGATACGTGACTCTTTAATATTTAGAGCTTTACCTTGTTTAACCGTTGCCATGTTTATTTTGTCTCGTTTTGTTATGAAGTGATGTTGTCACGTTGCAGGTTTTAAATAAATTGGCGCAACCGACTCAAGCGGTGTAGCCACCAAGTTTAAAGCGGCAGCCATCGGTTCAGTGCTCACGTTATCCACCGACAACGACAGCAAGTTATCGCGTGATAACAGCGGTTCGCCTGGCATACATTCGAACACTCTAGCTTGCAAGCGCCCAAGGGCCATCGGCAATTCAATGACCACCCTGGGGTGTCCGCTCCAGAGCGCGGCGAGTTTGACTAACTCTCCGAGGGTATAAACTCGTGGGCCGGTTAAATCGTAGGTTTGATTGGCTGCTGCAGGCAAGCTCAGTACAGTCATCACAGCGCTTGCCACATCGCCCACATAGACAGGCTGCATTTTTGCGTTGGCGCCCGCGATGGGCAGCACAAACAAGAAACGCGCAAGCTGCGCGAACATATTCATAAATTTGTCTTCGGGCCCAAACACGACCGAAGGCCTGAATATTGTGAAGTCGCCCACACCCGGGGTAGCATAGGTATTGCGAATCGCTTGTTCGCCCGCCGCCTTCGAACGTAAATAGCCGCTCGGGCCTTGCAAATCAGCACCCAAGGCACTGAGATGAATAAACTGCTTAATCTGGTGCGTGCGGCATGCTTGCGCGATGCGACGCGGCAATTGCACATGCGCACGATCAAAGTCAGCCCCATAAGGCTGCCCTTGGCGGCTATGCAAAATACCGACAAAGTTCATCACGATATCGCACCCGGCCACCAAGCGCTCGAGCGTAGCGTCATCGTGAATGTCAGCCTGCATCACCGTCACGGTAGGGTGCACCAATAGCTCGCGGCCATGCTGCAACTGGCGGGTCGGTACGTGTACAACGTGCCCCTGCGCCACCAAGCGACCCACCACTTGCCGCCCAATAAACCCTGCCCCACCAATCACCAGAATACGCATACCGTCCCCTAAAACACTCAAGCCTGCGTAATGAAATCCGCATAAGATTTCAAGTCTACATTACCACCACTCAGGATCACGCCCACCCGCGCACCCGCGGGTACCGCCAAGGCCCCGTGCATGACGGCGGCAGCCC
This sequence comes from Bordetella parapertussis, assembly GCA_945911685.1. Classification (GTDB taxonomy): domain Bacteria; phylum Pseudomonadota; class Gammaproteobacteria; order Burkholderiales; family Burkholderiaceae_B; genus Zwartia; species Zwartia parapertussis_K. The sequence goes on along the minus strand of CAMEAW010000009.1, from coordinate 17,847 downwards.
CTAAACAGCCAGTCGGTTCAACGATCATCTTCATGCGTTCGCCAAAAAATTTCATGGTGGCCACCAATTGAGTATCGGTCACTGTCAAAATATCAGTGACTTTTTGTTTAATAACGCCAAACGTCAACTGACCCAAGTACAGCGTCAAAGCGCCATCGGCAATCGACCTTGGCGGCTCGATACGCACGACCTCGCCTTTGCGAAACGATTGCTGACCGTCGTTGCCAGCTTCAGGCTCAACCCCGTAGATCTTACAGTTGGGGCTCAGGACGCTCGCCGACAACGCGCTGCCCGCTAGCAGACCGCCTCCGCCCAGACACACCAGCAAATAGTCAAGCTCTCCGACATCTTCGAATAACTCTTTCGCGGCGGTACCTTGACCAGCGATCACATGAAAATGATCGTACGGAGGAATAATCGCCATGCCAGTTTTTTGCTGAAGCGCACGCGCAACATCTTCGCGATCTTCTTTATAGCGATCGTAGGAGACGACCGTAGCGCCATAGCCCACTGTCGCAGCCTTTTTGGCCACAGGAGCATCGTGCGGCATGATGATGGTGGTCGCAACGCCCAGCAACTTACCCGACAAAGCAATCGCCTGCGCATGATTGCCAGACGAATAGGTCAAGACCCCAGCGCGGCGCTGCTCAGGAGACAAGTTCGCGATCGCGTTGTAGCCGCCTCTAAACTTAAACGCGCCCATGCGCTGCAAGTTTTCACATTTAAAAAACAGCCTGGCGCCGGTCATCCGGTCTGCCGTGTCTGAGGTCATCACGGGGGTACGATGCGCTACACCCTTGAGGGTGGCCGCAGCATGAACAACATCATCATAAGTAGGCAAAACGAGCGACATGAGTTTTCTCTAAAATAGGGATCAATGTTGGGGATAGTGTACGATTGTCTAGGCGATTTTGCGCCGACTGCAATTCTGATATAAAAGATCATACTTTCATGGCTATACAGTCCGATTCTTTGAGTTCTCGTCCCGAGCCTACCCGGTTGGTCGCCCCACAGGCGACTTCACCCAACGAAGAGTCAATCGAACGCGCCTTACGCCCTCGTGCGCTTGAAGAATACGTCGGTCAACAGCGGGTGCGCGAGCAACTACAGATTTTTATCGCAGCGGCACGCAATCGCCAAGAGTCGCTCGACCACGTCCTACTGTTTGGCCCACCGGGCTTGGGCAAAACCACGTTAGCCCACATCATCGCCCACGAAATGGGTGTCAATCTACGGCAAACCTCAGGGCCCGTGCTTGAACGACCAGGTGATCTGGCCGCCTTGCTCACCAATCTTGAGCGCAACGATGTGTTGTTTATCGATGAAATTCATCGTTTATCACCGGTTGTCGAAGAAATTCTCTACCCCGCGCTTGAAGATTTTCAGATTGATATTTTGATTGGCGAAGGTCCGGCGGCGCGCAGCGTCAAGCTCGATCTACAGCCTTTTACGCTTGTGGGAGCCACAACCCGTGCCGGGATGTTGACCAACCCGCTACGCGATCGTTTCGGGATCGTGTCGCGCCTTGAGTTTTATACGCCCGACGAACTCACACGCATTGCCACCCGTAGCGCCGGCTTATTACAGGTACCCATCACCCCAGAAGGCGCCTCTGAGGTGGCCCGACGGGCACGTGGCACGCCGCGTATCGCGAACCGGTTGCTGCGCCGCGTGCGCGACTACGCGCAGGTCAAGGCCAATGGCACCATCGATGATACCGTGGCTAAGGCAGCGTTATCCATGCTAGAGGTCGACCCGCAAGGCTTAGATTTAATGGACCGCAAGTTACTTGAAGCCATCATTCATAAGTTTGACGGCGGCCCAGTTGGGGTAGATAGCTTAGCGGCAGCCATCGGCGAAGAGCGCGACACCATTGAAGACGTGATCGAGCCCTATTTGATTCAACACGGTTATTTGCAGCGTACCTCACGCGGGCGGATGGCCACGCAAACCACCTGGCGCCATTTGGGCTTAAAGCCACCAAGCTCCGCGGCAGGCGACGGAAAGCTGTTTGATTAACAGCTCAGGCTAAACAAATATGCCTAAGTGCCGCATCCTGTCGTCGCGAAGCTATTAGTCGCTTCAAACCTGGCAAATTAATTCGCGTCTTCGAACTCAGCAATGCACGCCAAAATCGATTCGCCGTAAGACTCGAGTTTTTTTGCGCCCACGCCGTTTACATGTGAAAGGGCCGCGAGGCTGTCGGGTCGGGCGAGCGCGATCTCGCGCAGGCTAGCATCGTGAAAAATTACGTAAGCAGGTACGCCATGGCTGCGTGCAATACCAGCACGCCAATTGCGCAAAGCCTCAAAAATCGGCTGTGCCGCGCGCGGTAGATCAGATTGGGGAGCTTTGCTACGGGGGGTGGCACTTGCACGCCCAGACCGCTCGGTTGCCCGCTCAGCTTCACGACGCAGCAGCAAGGTGCGCTCGCCTTTTAAGACTGCGCGACTTTGATCGGTAAGTGCAAGGGTGCCGTAGCCCTCTTGATCCACCATCAACAAGCTATGCGCGAGTAATTGCCGCAACACACTGCGCCAGGCCTGTTCTGACAGATCTTGCCCAATTCCAAAAACAGTCAGCGAATCGTGACCATGATCAAGGACACGCGGCGTTTGTTTGCCACGTAAGATGTCAATTAGATGACCGGCTCCGTAACGTTGGCCGCGCTCTTTCCAAAGCCGATAGATCGTTGACAACATTTTTTGAGCGGCTACCGTGCCATCCCAAGCTTCAGGGGGCACCAAACAATTATCGCAATTACCGCAGGCCGACATGGTTTGGCCAAAATATTGCAACAAGCGCTGGCGACGGCACGAAATGGTTTCGCATAAGCCAAGCATGGCATCTAACTGCGAGCCTAAGCGGCGCCTGAACGCGTCATCGCCACTTGATTCGTCAATCATGCGACGCTGCTGCACCACATCTTGCAGCCCATACGCCAGCCACGCGGTCGCCGGCATACCGTCGCGCCCTGCTCTGCCAGTTTCTTGGTAATAGCCCTCAACCGACTTAGGCATATCAATATGCGCCACAAAGCGCACATCAGGTTTATCAATCCCCATGCCAAACGCAATTGTGGCCACCATCACAATACCGTCTTCACGCAGAAATCTGGATTGATTTTGAGCGCGCACCGCTGCGCCTAACCCAGCATGGTAAGGCAGGGCCTCGATGCCATGACCGCACAAAAACTCGGCAGTCTCGTCGACCTTATTGCGCGAGAGGCAATACACGATGCCCGCATCGCCAGAGTGTTCTTGCCGCAGCAATTGCAACAGTTGCTTACGCACCTCTTGTTTCTCGACGATGTGATAACGAATATTGGGGCGATCAAAGCTGGCCACAAAATGGCGTGCATCACCAAGCGCGAGACGCTCAGCGATTTCGGTACGGGTGACATCGGTCGCCGTGGCGGTCAGGGCAATGCGCGGTACGTTTGGCCAGCGCTCATGCAACATCGACAAACCAAGGTACTCTGGTCTGAAATCATGCCCCCACTGCGATACGCAATGCGCCTCATCGATCGCAAACAAGGCTAATTTGCCGCGCGACAACAATTGCAAGCAACGCTCGGTCAGCAGGCGCTCGGGGGCGACGTACAACAAATCGAGATTACCTGCCAAAAAGGCTTGTTCAACCTCGCGCGAATCTTGCCAATCTTGAGTTGAGTTTAAGAAGGCGGCCCGAACACCAAGCTCGGTCAGCGCATCCACTTGATCTTGCATCAAGGCAATTAGGGGCGAAATTACGATTCCGACCCCGGCGCGAACAAGCGCAGGCACCTGATAACAAAGAGATTTTCCACCGCCCGTGGGCATCAATACTAAGGCGTCCCCGCCGCCAATCACCTGCTCGACAATGGCCTGTTGGTCGCCGCGAAACGACTCGTACCCAAACACCGTCGCCAGCACCCGAGCGGCATCAGATTCGGCATTTGCATCAATCATCATTGTCATGCCGGCATTGTAGGGGATTCGCCCATCGTACAAGTGGCGCAAGAAGATCATTTCAATTGATTTCAAGCAGCTTGCCCAAAACCACGCCACGTTGCACACTCTTGCCATGGAATCTCGAACAAGCACTGAACCGCGCATTAAAATTTTAGTGGTCGATGACGACCCCGCTTTGCGTCAATTACTGGCTGACTATTTGAATAAGCACGGCTTTGACACCTTGCTCGCGCCAGACGCAACCGACCTTGCCGCGCGCATTTTGCGCTTTACACCCGAGCTCATCGTTCTAGACCGGATGATGCCCGGCGGCGACGGAGCCGACGCTTGCCGGGCACTGCGTGCGCAAGGTGAAGACATTCCCGTCATTCTGTTAACCGCGCGTGACGAGTCGGTTGACCGCATTATTGGCCTTGAAGCGGGGGCAGATGATTATGTCGGCAAACCGTTTGACCCGCGCGAATTACTCGCGCGAATTCAAGCCGTGCTGCGGCGCAAGCGCGGCGCCTCGGCTCTGACCAAAAATGCGCCAGTCCAGTTCGGTGCCTTTACCTTCGATCCCGTCATGCGACAACTGCGGCGCGGCGCTGAGACCGTCAAGCTGACCGGAGGTGAAATCAACCTGCTTGAAGCCTTAATTCGCAATCCAGGTAAGCCACTTTCACGCGAACGACTGCTCACTCTGGCGCGCGATGACGAATCAGGCGAACGTAATGATCGGGCTATCGATATCGCCATTTTGCGCTTGCGACGCGCCCTCGAAGACGACCCTAAACAGCCTCGCTGGATACAAACGGTATGGGGCACTGGCTATCGCTTTTCGCCGTGAACGCGTTCAAGGTTTTGCTTCCGCAGTCATTTCGCTCGCGACTGGTTTTGTTGGTGCTGGTCACAGTGCTGGCCGGTCAGGCCGCAACACTTTATTTAGTCTCGGTATACCAACGTGACCATGCTCAAACCGTAGCCTTAGATTTACTCGCGACCACAATCCGTACCTTGCAGTACTCAATGGAACACGTGCCTCCGCCTGAACGTGCAGAGTTCGTGCGTCAGGCCTCTCAAGGGCAGTGGCGCCTGTGGTCCAATCCGTTGCCCAACGAGGCACGACTGCAACGCAGGGCCGCTAGAAACGAGCAAGCAGCGAAGCACATGCCTCAACCCAGAGCAGGGCAAGCGCCACAAGAAGATTTTGCAACCGACGACATCAGGCATGGGCTTGTTCGCTTGATTGGACGCTTGAATAATCGTCTGAGCGGAGACAGCCGTGTGGCCCTGTCGCGCGGCCCTATTCCAGAACTCTATATTTCGCTCACACGTCCCAACGAAACCGAATTACCTCGCCATCGCGAGTGGCTCGTCATCCCGCTTGATCGTATTGATCCACCAGTAGCCACTTCTCTGGTCATCTGGTGGCTGAGTGGGCTTGCCGTGTTGCTAATGCTTGCGGCGTGGTTTTCGTGGCACATCACACGACCGATCACACGCTTAGTCGATGCGACCGATCGACTAGCTGCCGGTAAACCTGCTCGCGTTGCACCGGCAGGCCCTGCCGAAATCAAACGTCTGGGTGAACGTTTTAACGCCATGCTCGACGCACTGAGCCAGTCAGAGGCCACACGCCGCACCTTGCTGGCCGGGTTGCCCCATGATCTGAAAGCACCACTGTCACGCATGTGGTTACGGATTGAAATGACTGATGATCTGTCGCTCAAAGATGGGATGCGCAAAGATTTGCAAGACATGCAGCAAATGGTGGATCAATTTATTCAGTATTTGCGCGGTTCTGACCCAGCAACCTATCATTTTGCGACGTTTGCGCTTAATGATTGGGTCACCGAGCGTGTCGCAAACTGGAGCGGTGCGAGCAATGAGGTGGTCATGCTGGGTACACCGACTTTGGTCATGGTGAACGCAGACAGCGTGGCGCTCTCGCGCTTGCTCGATAACTTAATCAGCAACGCCCTGCATCATGGTGCACCACCCGTAGAGGTCTCTCTGACCGTTGTCGAAAATTGGATATTACTCACCGTGACCGATCACGGACCGGGCATTGCGCCCGAGCGACGCGCCGAGGCAGTCAAGCCTTTTGTGCGGCTCGATGAAGCGCGCACGCGAACGGGAAACGTTGGCTTGGGCTTGGCGTTAGTCGAAGCAATTACCCTCGCGCATGGCGGCACTCTAACGCTCGATCAAGCGGATGATCATGGCGGGCTTAAGGTTGAGCTGCGCCTGCCGCGCCCAACCTAAACGACACGCGTTGCAAGCGTTAGGGCGCGCGCCCAAAAAGACCTCGATAGGTCATCAAATTGACAATCACCATAACCGGCAACACCACAACAGTGGCTGCCAACACAAGCTGCAGTGAACCTTGCGCGGCTGCAGCATCCCACAAAGTCAGATTATCAAGAATGACAAAAGGAAACATACTGTACGTCAAACCGCCGAGCATCGCACAAAATAAAATTAAACATAAGGTAAAAGGCATCCACACCAGATTACGATAGCGCGGTTGCACCACTCGGCTCAGGCTCATGTCGATGCCAACGAAGCATACCAACATCAACAGCCACACGGGGGCCGCCATCACAAGATTCGTGGCACTGCTCCATTTGTAAAAAATAGCGGGGTTCGCCAAGCCTAGTGCGATCGACACAGCAACCATCCCTGCGGCTGTCCACCGAATCGCATGGCGCGCCCAATGCGCAGCAAACAACTGCAGCGTGTCTTGCAAACGCATCACCAACCAGCAGGCACCCAGCAAGGCGTAGCCGGCGACGGCGCACAGCGCAATAAAACCGGTAAACCACAAGGCAGGTGCGTCTTGTTGAGCGCCCAACACCAGTTGAGAAACCAGTGCGCCATGGCCAAGTGCTGTTAACACCGAACCCAGCCAAAACAAGGTAATCCAGCGATTACGCTTTTCGGTCGCTGCTCGAATACGAAATTCAAAGGCCACGCTGCGCAGCATGACGCCGATCATTGTTAAAGACATGGGCACATAAAGCGCCCCAAGCACCGCCCCCCAAGCCAGCGGAAACGCCGTCAAGAACAACCCAAGCGCCAATAACCACCAAAATCCATTGGCATCACGCAAGGGGCTTAAGACCACCATCAACTGCGGACGCGATTGTTGGGGCGCCAGCAGCACCAGTATCCCCACACCAATATCGAAACCGTCAAACAGGGCGGCACCCACAATTAAGATAAAGAGCAGCGCCATCATCAGCAAAGGCATCCAAAACGCAGGATTACCCGCCTCTAGACCTAGCGAAGCTGATAAGGCGTTAATCATGGCCGCATCCCAGGTTTACGTACCGGGACAACACCAAAGCGCGCAGCGTGCCAAAGCATTTGCACAAACCCAGCCAACATAACGGCATAGGTCGCGACCGCACCGGCCAGGACCCAGGCCAGAGTCGCTGGGGCAACCTCAGCCAGTGCATCTTGTTGTAACAACGCGCCCCACACCAAGTAGGGCGAGCGACCTAGGTCGGAGAGGTTCCAGCTGAGTAACCACGCGCCTACACCCAAGCCTACACCCCATACTTGCACACGCAATAACCACTTGGGCTGACCTGCCGGATCAAACCCTTTACGCATCCCCAAAAATAGTGTCAGCGCAATCAATACAGTGGCTAAGGCACCGACCAGTAGCGCCCCACGCACGAGCCAAAATAGCAACACAACGGGTGGCAGATTCTCGCCCGTCAAATCCAAGCTGATCACGGCTGCGTTGGTCTGCTTACCTAGCCATCTCTGGGGGTTAAGCTCAGAGGCCAAAAAAACGTCTATCGACCGTTTGTGAAAGTTGGGCGAGCCCAACCACACCCAAGTGGGCGCTGCCGAACTCTGCCAGACCCCCACCTGGGCCGCCGCAACAGCGGGTTGATAGCGGGCCACCATCCTGGCGTTGCCATCAAAAGCGGTCCAATACAGCACGATGGCGCACGCAGACACTAGCACCCCAGTGCGAAACGACAAGCGCTCACCCTCGTCGGTCGGGCGGCGCAACGCCTGCCATGCCGTGATGCACAGCAAAAGCAAACCAGCAACTAAAAACGCACCCGCGATAAATCCCAGCGAACGCCAAAATACAAAAGGGGTCCAGATGACCTCGCCCCAGGAATAGACCTGATAGCGCCCATCGATCAGGCCGGCGCCCACCGGGGCCTGCGCCCAGGTATGCAAGACAACGGCCCAAAACAGGGTAAACGTCAGCCCGAGGGCCACCATCAGCACCGCGAAAAAATGGGCGCGCGGCGACACGCGGCGCTGACCAAATAGCACCACCCCCATAAACACTGACTTTGTGACAAAAAAAGTGGTGAGGCCAAAGGCCAATAAAGGGCCCGCCACGTTACCCGTACGCTCGATCAGTTCGGGCCATAGGGTGCCAAACTCAACCAGCACGGGCAAGGCTGTCGCCAAAGCCAAAAAAAAGGACAAGGCAAAAATCCTGACCCAAAACCGATACGCGGTAGTCCAGCCAGAGTCTGGAGCCTTCCAGGCACGAAACCGAAACACGCACAGAATCCAGCCCAGCGCCATGGCGAGCGCAGCAAACAGAACGTGCATGTTCAGACTCAGGGCGAACTGCGCACGGGCGAGAAAAAGTGCTGAAATTTCCATGATTTGGGCTAGTGTAGACCGGTCGTGGCAAAATGATCCTTTCAATACCGCTTTAATACTCAAAATCCTGTATGACCACAGACTCAGTTTCACCGGTAACGACCAATTTTTTACGCAATATTATTGAAGCCGACCTGGGCGCCCAGCGCTTTGCGGGCAAGCGTTGGGCCGGCCGTCCGGGGCCTGCGTCCGTGCAGGCCGCAGGTACGCCCGATCCCGCCAAGATCCGCACACGGTTTCCTCCAGAGCCCAACGGCTATCTGCATATCGGTCACGCCAAGAGCATCTGCCTGAACTTTGGCTTAGCGCGCGACTATGGCGGCGTGTGCCATCTGCGTTTTGACGACACCAACCCTGAAAAAGAAGAGCAAGAATACGTCGATGGCATCATTGACGCGGTCAAGTGGCTAGGCTTTAACTGGCAGTCAAATGGCTGCGAACATCTGTTTTTTGCCAGCGATTATTTTGGTGTGATGTATGACTGCGCGTTGGCGTTGATCCAGGCCGGTCACGCCTATGTTGACGAGCAAAGCCCCGAGCAAATGCGCACCATGCGCGGCACACTCACTGAGGCAGGCCAAAATTCACCTTGGCGCGAGCGCCCAACCGCTGACTCAACCCGTTTACTGAACGAAATGCGCGAAGGCAAGCACGCTGACGGCAGTATGGCGTTACGCGCAAAAATTGATATGGCTTCGCCCAACATCAATATGCGTGACCCCGTCTTGTACCGGATCCGGCATGCTACCCACCACCGCACCGGCGACCAGTGGTGCGTTTACCCGATGTACGCCTTTGCCCATCCGATCGAAGATGCACTCGAAGGCATCACCCACAGCATCTGCACGCTCGAGTTTGAAGATCAGCGCCCGTTTTACGACTGGACACTGAACCGTCTGAACGAGCTTGGCAAGTTGGCAGCCCCCTTGCCCCATCAGTACGAATTTGCACGGCTCAACATGAGCTATATCGTGACGAGCAAACGCAAACTTCTGCAGCTAGTCAAAGAGGGCCACGTCACGGGTTGGGATGACCCACGCATGCCAACCATTGTGGGTTTACGCCGCCGCGGCTACACCCCCGAGGCCTTGCGTTTGTTCTGCGAACGCACCGGTGTATCTAAAAATAACGCTCGCATTGACTACAGCTTATTGGATCAAGCGTTACGCGAGGTGCAAGACCCGATCGCCCCCCGTTCTGTGGCCATCCTTGATCCCTTAAAACTTGTCATTACTAACTTTCCAGAGGGCCAGGTTGAGCCTTGTCAGGCGCCGCGCAACCCGCACGAACCGCAAGCGGGTCAACGTCAGTTTGGGTTTACCCGTGAACTTTGGATTGAGCAAGAAGACTTCGCCGAGGTGCCGCCTCCCAAGTACTTCAGGTTGTTTCCGGGCAATTCGGTGCGCTTGAAGTACGGCTATGTCGTCACCTGCACAGGCTTTATTAAGGATGCCTCAGGCAAAGTGACTGAAGTGCATGCCGAATACAACCCCGACACCAAAAGTGGTACGGCCGGCTCAAATGCCGTCAAAGTCAAAGGCACTGTGACTTGGATTAGTGCGGCGCAAGCCATCCCCGCTGAGATTCGCCTCTACGACCGGCTATTTTCAGAGCCTTTTCCAGACGCGGGCGACAACGATTTTTTGGCCTGCCTGAACCCAAATTCGGCGCAAAGTGTCGCGGCGTGGCTTGAACCGGGTACCGTCGCGACGGCTGGCGTGGTGTCTCAGTTTGAACGCCTGGGTTACTTTGCAGTCGACTCAGTTGACTCAACCCTCGAACGACCTGTTTTTAATCGCGTCACCACTTTAAAAGACACATGGGCCGCTGGCGTCTGAGGTATTATTCCTAGCCATGACGACCGAAATTTCACCCCTCGATTTTAAAAGTGCCACGCTCTATGCGATCAGAGTGGTGCTTCAGCACGCTGATACCAAAGCGCTCGTCAAGGCGCTTAAAAAACGCATGGCTGACGCTGGTGCTTTTTATGAAAACGAACCGGTGGTCATTGATGCCGGTGCGGTCGACGCTGTGGTTGACTGGGTGCCGTTACTCAAGGCTTTTGCTGACCACCGCCTGCCTGTCATTGGCGTCGTGGCGCAAGGCGATAACTTAGCAGCAGCCAAGGCCTGCGGGCTTGCCGCGGTTGACTTATCGTCTAGCCCCGTGCGCAATGCCTTAGATACGCAAACAGCGGCCTCGGTGGCCGAGCCGGTGACGGCGAACGTGCCCGCACCAGCAGCGGCTGACGGGGCCGCGAGCGCTGCACAACCGGCAGCAGCAGCGGCAGGTGGCGCTGATCAAGCAGCCGCGACGACTTCGGGCATGAAAACGGCCACGAGCGCTACAACCAACACTGACGTTCCAGCCGCGGCCCCCACCATGGTGGTGCGCGGCCCCTTGCGTTCGGGTCAGCGGGTATACGCACGCCAAAGTGATTTGATCGTGATGGGTGTGGTCAGCCGCGGCGCCGAAGTCATTGCGGATGGCAATATTCATGTTTACGGCCCGCTGCGTGGCAAAGCCATGGCGGGTGCGCGCGGCGACACGGCAGCCCGTATCTTTACGACGGCGCTTGACGCCGAGCTGGTTGCTGTGGCAGGTATTTATCGAGTGATTGATGCTAAGTTACCAGCAGAGCTGCATCAACGCCCAGCCGTGATTCAGCTACAAAAAGACGCGTTGCATCTGACGCCACTTGAAAAATAGTCGTTCAATATCGCAGTCTTATATAAGGGTTAGTCAGTCATGACACGTATCGTAGTGGTGACCTCGGGCAAGGGTGGCGTCGGCAAGACCACCACCAGCGCCAGTTTCTCGTCGGGCTTGGCCCTACGTGGCTTTAAAACTGCCGTGATCGATTTTGATGTGGGCTTACGCAATCTTGACTTGATCATGGGCTGCGAGCGGCGCGTGGTCTATGACTTTGTCAATGTGATTCAAGGCGAAGCCACGCTCAATCAGGCCTTGATCAAAGATAAAAACTGCGACAACTTGTTTGTTTTGCCCGCCTCGCAAACACGCGACAAAGATGCGCTGTCACAAGAGGGCGTCGAGAAGGTCATCAACGACCTCAAAGAAATGGGCTTTGATTACATTGTGTGTGATTCACCAGCGGGTATTGAAACAGGCGCCTTGTTAGCGGCTTATTTCGCCGATGACGCGCTAGTCGTCACAAACCCCGAAGTGTCTTCGGTACGCGACTCGGATCGAATCTTGGGTATTTTGGCTTCAAAATCGCGTCGCGCCATCGAGGCGGATGAGCCGATCAAAGAATACCTGCTACTCACCCGCTACAACCCCAAGCGCGTTGAAGACGGCGAGATGTTATCGCTCAAAGATATCGAAGATATCTTGCGCATCAAACTGATTGGCGTAATCCCCGAGTCTGAATCGGTTTTGCAAGCTTCAAATCAAGGCTTGCCTGCGATTCACCTCAAAGACACCGACGTCTCTGAAGCGTATCAAGATGTGGTCGCACGTTATCTGGGCGAAGAAAAACCACTACGTTTTGTCGACTACGAAAAGCCAGGCCTCTTTAAGCGCCTGTTTGGAGGCAAATGATGTCTTTTCTGTCTTTTTTGCTTGGCGAGAAAAAAAAGACCGCCAGCGTTGCCAAAGAGCGCCTGCAGATTATTTTGGCCCACGAACGCGGTGGGCATAGTGCAACACCCGACTACCTACCAGCACTGCAACGCGAACTGATTGCAGTCATTTCTAAGTACGTCAAAATCAATCCCGAAGACATCAAGGTCAGTCTCGAACGACAAGATAGCCTTGAAGTGCTTGAAGTCAAAATCGAAATGCCGCAGCGGTAAGGGCACACTGACCAGCGTCCCCGTAAGCGCAGAACAGTGACCAAGCCCCAAAACGTTGAGTACTCGTTCAATGTTTTGGGGTTTTTATACAGCTTAGTCGAACCATTAAGTTTGTGCTGAACGCACTGAAAAACTTTTGGCTGACTTCTTTTTAGAGTCGAGGCTAATTCGCGCGCTCCCCCCACTTCGCCATCTCGGCGACAAACAACAACAAACAGGCAATCTCTTTTTTTGCGATATGATCATCCGAGGTGACAACCCTCTAATCTGAACTTTTCAAAATAATTAAAAAGTCTGATGAACATTGCAAAATCATTCCTGACGCGCGCACTCAGTCATCCTGAGCTTCGCGCCTTGACGTGCGGCAAACAAACACTCTCCTATGGCCAGCTGGCACAACGTGTGCATGGTTTGGCCGGTGGCTTGCTGAACACCCTGCATCTTGCGCCCGGCGCGCGCGTGATCCTGTGCATGGAAAACCGCAACGCGTTTATCGAGGTGCTGTTTGCCACCTGGACCGCAGGGCTCTGCGCGGTACCAGTGAACGCAAAACTGCATCCGCGCGAAGTCAAACCGATTACCTTAGATTCTGGTGCCGCTGTGATTTTCACCAGCGCCTCTTTGTATGCAGGGTTGGCCGAAGCACTTGCTGATCTGCCAGGTCAACGACAGATCATTGTGGTCGACGACGACGCCTACGAAGGCTATGTGCGCTCGAAACCCGTGCCTTGCGCCTCGCTGCTACCCGATGATCTTGCCTGGATTTTTTATACCAGTGGCACGACCGGCGTCCCCAAAGGCGCGATGCTGTCGCACCGCAACCTGATCACCATGAGCTTGCAATACGGTGCCGATGTCGATTGCGTACGACCCGGTCAAACCATGTTGCATGTCGCACCGCTTTCGCATGGCGCTGGCCTCTATGCCCTGCCGCATTTATTTGGTGGTGGTCACCAAGTGATTGAAGAGAGCTTCAGCACCGATCTGGTCTTTGAAGCCTTGCAACAGCATCCAGATGTCACCTTGTTTGCTGCGCCCACGATGCTGTCGCGCATGATTCGCTCGGCTGGGGGCATCAAGAACCCCGCGGGCAATCTGCTCACCGTGTTTTACGGTGGTGGCCCGATGTATGTGAGCGACTTGGTGCAAACACTCGATTTACTTGGCCCGCGGTTGGTACAGATTTACGGGCAAGGCGAAAGCCCCATGACCATGACTGCGCTGTCAAAAATGGATCACGAAGGGCCGCTTGATGACGACCACATGGCGCGCTTAGCGTCTTGCGGCACGGCGCGTACCGGCGTTGAAGTGCGTGTCGTCGGTGAAGACGGTAAAGAGTTGCCCCCGGGTGAACTGGGTGAAGTGGTGTCGCGCAGTGACACCCGCATGCTGGGCTACTGGAACAACCCCAAAGCCACGGCGTTAGCCATCAAAGACGGCTGGCTCTGGACGGGTGACATCGGCACCATGGATGCGAAAGGTTATCTGACACTGCGCGATCGCTCAAAAGATATGATCATTCGTGGTGGTTCAAATATTTATCCACGCGAAATCGAAGAGGTCTTGTTACGTCACCCTGCCCTAGCAGAGGTGTCGGTGGTGGGTCGCGAAGAGCCAGATCTAGGCGAAGAGCCCGTTGCCTTTGTCGTGGTCAAGCCTGGCATGACGATCACGACTGACGAAATGGATACCTTGTGCTTGGACAACATGGCGCGATTCAAGCGCCCACGCGAATATTTCTTCAGCGACGATTTGCCCAAAAACAATTACGGAAAAATTCTTAAAACTGAGCTGCGCAAGCAACTCGCCAAAGGAAAATAATCATGCGTGACGTCTTTGTAGCGGGTATCGGCTCGACCACCTTCGGCAAACATATTGCCACACCGATTGAATCGTTAGCCGTTGAGGCCGCGGCGCGTGCCATCGTTGAATCGGGTATCGACCGCGAGCGTATCGGTGCCTTGTATTTAGGTAACTTTATCAGCGGTCCACTAACCGGCAAAGAGGTCTTGGCAGGCATCGTGGGCGAGCGTTTAGGGTTGGGCAATATCCCCTGCACCAAGGTCGAAGGCGCCTGCGCCTCAGGCGGTATCGCCTTTCGGCACGCCTGGATCGCGATCGCCAGCGGCATGTGCGATGCCGTGATGGTGGTGGGTGTGGAAAAAATGACTCACGCCTCAACCGCTGAAGTGACCTCGGCCTTGAATTGCGCCATGGATAACGAAAACGATGGTCCCAGTGGCCTGACGTTTCCGGGATTGTTTGGCATGGCCTGGCGCATCCACGCGAATCAGTACGGCACAACACGTGAAGACATCGCGGCAGTCGTCATCAAAAACAAAGCCAATGGTTTGAAGAACCCCTTGGCACAAATGGGGGCCTCGTTAACCCTCGAGCAAATTTGTGCGTCAGCCATGATCGCAGACCCCTTGCAGATGTTTGACTGCTGTCCTGCAAGCGACGGTGCCGCAGCGATCGTGCTGTGCGCCGAGCCTTTGTTATCTAGTCAGGCACGACAAAACAAAATCCGCGTGTTAGCGTCAGCGCAAACCAGCGGATCACCCCGCATCGCCAATCACCCCGACCTGTGTTCGTTTGAAGCCACCGTCACCGCCGCACAAAAGGCCTACGAGCAATCGGGGCTCAAAGCTAAAGACATCGACGTCTGTGAACTGCATGATTGCTTTTCGATCGCAGAGATTATCGACAGCGAAGACCTAGGCCTGGTGCCCCGTGGCCTGGGTGGCAAATGGGCCACCGAAGGCCGCACCGGTATGCAAGGTGATGTCGCCATAAACCCAAGCGGTGGTTTGCTGGCCAAGGGGCATCCCGTGGGCGCAACCGGTATTGGTCAAATCTACGAAGTGGTCAAACAGTTGCGAGGCGAGCATACCAATCAAGTCGCCAATGCGCGCATCGGCATGACGCATAACCTGGGCGGTACCGGTGTTGCCTGCACTGTCAACATTTTAGGGCGCGATTAATCATGTCGAATTCAACTCTTTTTAAGCCAGAAATGCTGACGTTTCACCAATGCGCCAAATGCGGTACCTTGGATGCAGCATGCATCAACACCTGCGCGAAATGCTTGGCTAGCGAGATGAACCCAGTTCAAATTACTGGCATTGGTAAGCTCGTGAGCTGGACCGCTGTGCGTAAACCGCCTTTACGTTTCAAGGCCGATGGTATGTATTACGTTGGCGTCTTTGACCTGGATAACGGCTTTCGGGTCACCGGTCGGTTTTTGCCCGAAGACGGCGATCAGTTGGGCGACCGTGTGGTTGCCGTACCCACCACCGTGACCGAGCCCACAGGCCCCGTCACACCCACCTTTCGAGTGCAAAAGAATGTCTGATATTACCTATGAAAAGCACGGCGCTGTGCGACTGATCACCATCAACCGCGCCGACAAAATGAATTCGTTAACGTTTGAAGCCAACGACGACCTAGTGGCCGCGTGGCACGAGTTTGATAATGATGAGTCGGCGCGCGCTGCGGTCATCACCGGCGCAGGCGACAAAGCCTTTTGCGCAGGCGCAGACTTAAAAACCTACACCATGGATTTTGCCCGAGCGCCCGCGCAAGAGTTTCGTAAAAAATATACCAACGGCCCGGGCATTGGCGGCATCACGCGCAACCTTGATATCGACAAACCGATTGTCGCCGCCGTGAACGGTTTTGCGATTTCGGGAGGCTTTGAATTGTCGCTGGCCTGCGATCTGCGCTTTTGCTCACCCAACGCTGAGTTTGCCCTGCAAGACTCCAAATGGGGCTTTCATGCCTGCGATGGCGGGCTCATTCGGTTACCCCAAATTATCGGCATGGGCCACGCCATGGAGATCATCCTCTCGGGCGAACGTGTTGATGCCGAACATGCGTACCGCATTGGTCTAGTCAATCGCATTTACCCACAGGCTGATTTGCTGCAAAAGACCTTGGATTACGCTGCCATGCTCGCGACGCGTGCGCCTTTGTCGCACCGCTTTGCCAAAGAAGTGGTACGCCGCTCAATGGGTATGCATATGGACGAGGCCTTGAAATGGGAGTCGCGTTCGTTCAGAGATGTGGCCTTTACTGCAGACCTTGAAGAAGGCGTTGCCTCGTTCAAAGAGCGTCGCGAGGCTAAGTTTAAGGGTAATTAGGGGTATGTATTTGTAAAAAACCGTAGTAGAGTTTTGCCCAAGCAGCAGGCCTGATAAACGAAAAACAAGATATCAATCCGGAGACAAAGACATGAAAACAGCCTTCAAACGCAGCATCTGGCAAGTCGCACTCGCCTCAGCATTTATCACCTGCGCCGCCACGTCGCTTGCGCAAGTCAAAGTGGGTGTTATCCAAGGGCTGAGCGGCCCACCCGCGATCGTTGACTTTGGCGAGTCGTACCTACAGGGTATCAAGCTTGCACTCAAAGATTATCAAGCAGCCGGTGGCAAGACAAAAATTGAACTGGTCGTCTATGACGACGAAGCCAATCCACAACGTGCGGTATCGCTCACGCAGCGCTTGATCCAAAACGATAAAGTCCCTGTCGTCATCGGTACGGTCAGCAGCGGCAACGTTTTGGCGATGGCACCGATCTTGCAAAAAGCGGGTATCCCCTTAATGGCGGGCCCTGGCATTGCCACCAACATCACCACCCAATTCATTAACGAAAAGCCTAGCTATATTTTCAGATGCTCGATGGTCGAAAAATTTCAAATCGATCAGATGCTTGACTGGGGCGCAAAAACCTTCAAGCGCATTGGCCTCGTTCACTCAACAACCGGCTATGGCAACTTTGCCGCCAAAGAGATTCAAGAGGGTCTCAAAAAGCGTGGCGTTGAATTAGTCGCGATTGAAGCCGCAGCGCCAGGCGTCAACGACCTGACCCCACAGATGGTCAAACTGCGTGATGCTAAAGCTGAACTGGTCTTGAATTTCCATGAGTCGTTTGAGTTGCCTTTCCGCCCGATGCCACGCATCAACTACAAGCCTGTTGTAGCGGGTAACTGGGGTCTGTCCTCACAAAAGGTTCTTGAGATTGTTGGCAAAGACGCCATCGAAGGCACTGTGATGGGCCAGGCACTTGATGTCGGCACGGCGCGCGCTAAAAGTTTTGACGAGCGGATGCAAAAAGAATACGGTAAAGAATATCGTTGGCCTGTCGTGACCTCGTTAGGGTACGACGCTGCGCAAATCGTCTTTAAAGCCGTTAATCAGGTCGGCAAAGCAGACCCTGAAGCCATTCGCAACGCCATTGAAAAAATCTCTGGCATTGAAGCGGTTTCGGCAACACCTGCCAAACCCTTTAGCGCAACGGATCACGAATGCCTTGACTACGAAAACGTCTTCTTAGGCGTCTGGAAAAATGGTGTTGTGACCCGTTTGAAATACTAAGATGGAGCTCGGCAACCTGATCCAGGTGCTGTCGGGCGGCCTGGCGATGGGGGCGATTTACGTCCTCGTCG
>CAMEAW010000008.1 GCA_945911685.1 Bordetella parapertussis | reverse complement strand
ATGATTTGATCCGCCCGCATCACGGTCGAAAGGCGGTGGGCGATCGTCAGTGAGGTTCGGCCAGGCAACACCGCATCAAGCGCCAGTTGAACTTCGCGCTCGGATTCTGCGTCTAGCGCACTGGTGGCTTCATCAAGCAGCAAAATCGGGGGGTTTTTCAAGATGGCGCGTGCAATGGATATCCGTTGTTTTTGCCCACCGGATAAACGCACGCCGCGCTCTCCTAAGAAACTCTCGTAGCCTAAGGGCAGTGCTGAGATAAACCCGTGCGCATGTGCAGTCTGTGCGGCAGTAATCACCTCTTCATCACTAGCATCGAGTCTGCCGTATCGGATATTTTCTAGCGCACTGGTGGCAAAAATCACTGGCTCTTGCGAAACAATGCCGATGCTGTTGCGCAAGTCGTCTAGCGGCCATTCAGTGATCTCTCGACCAAAA
Organism: Bordetella parapertussis; assembly: GCA_945911685.1. Classification (GTDB taxonomy): domain Bacteria; phylum Pseudomonadota; class Gammaproteobacteria; order Burkholderiales; family Burkholderiaceae_B; genus Zwartia; species Zwartia parapertussis_K. The sequence continues at coordinate 54,268 of CAMEAW010000008.1, read as the reverse complement.
ATTTCAATCCGCCCTGTACGCGGTGCATAAAAGCGCAGCAACAGCGAAAACAATGTGCTTTTACCCGCGCCTGAAGTACCCACTAACGCATAGCGTGCGCCCAGAGGCACAACAAATGACACTTGGTCCATCGCCAAAAAATCAGGCCGTGACGGATAGGTAAAAGTGACGTCTTTCAGCACGATCGCCTCTTTCGCATCCAAAGCAACCGGTTGGTCAGGCTGCACTACACCCGCTAACTGAGGCGCCTCCTGCATCAACTCAACCAAACGCTCCATGGCTCCGGCGGCACGCTGCACATCTCCAAATGTTTCAGACAAGGCACCAATTGACCCAGCAATAAACACGGCATATAGAACAAACTGCGTCAGTTCGCCAATCGTCATAGCGCCCGCAATCACTTGCCGAGCACCCATCCATAAGACAAATACAATTACAGCAAAGGCCATGGTAATAGTGAGCGCAGTGAGTAATGCGCGCACGGTGATCCGCTTTTTAGCTTCGTTAAAAGCAGTTTCGACGGCCGCGTCAAAACGCCTTTGCTCATACGTTTCACGGACAAAAGCCTGAACAGTCGTCACTGCGTTTAATACCTCTCCTGCCATCGCGCTTGTATCGGCGACCTTATCCTGACTGGCACGCGACATTTTACGCACGCGGCGCCCCATTGCCCACAGCGGAAGCACAATCAAAAGTAGTAGAACGATCATGACGCTTGCGAGCCAGGCGCTTGTCACGAGCATCATCGTCATCCCTCCGACCAGCATCAGCGCGCTACGCAGTGCAATCGAGATACTTGAACCCACCAAGGTTTGAATCACCGTCGTATCGCTTGTGAGCCTGGATAACACTTCACCGGTCTGCAGCGTTTCGAAATAAACCGGGCTCTGACGTAAAACGTTTTTAAAGACACGCTGGCGTATATCAGCGACGACACGCTCACCAAGCCAAGACATCATATAAAACCGACTCGCCGTCACAACCGCTAGGACTATTGCTAAGACCAGCAAATAGAGAAATTTAAGATCACTGGCCTCACTGGTAATACCGGCATCTACCAACCCGCGAAAAGCAAGCGGCACGGCAAGTGTTGCAACCGCTGCTAAGACCAAAAATAGCGCGGCCAGAAACCACTGCTTTCGGTATCGCGAAAGAACTTGATATTCTTGCAACCAGCCGATGAGACTGCTAAGTTTTGATGGCATATTGAATCAGTCTGAAAGAAATGAGTGTACTGGCAGCGCAGCTTTAGTGCGACGCACTACAACGCCACAGGCGCGCCATAGCCCGTCAACTCAAGATAGCCCCGGCCAAGCAACTTTCCGTTCTCTGTGAGCTCGACCGCGCCTTCATAATAAAAGCCTCCTGTACTGGCCTGCGCATTGACTTCCTGATCTGGCATCAAAGGCCTTAGGGTCAACGTACGCCCTGCCACCTGCAGCTGAAAGCCCTCAGGATAAGTGAGTAACGATCGGGGTGAACGCCACTGCCCTAGCGGTTGCCAATTCACATCTTGTCGCTTTTCGATCAGCTGACCTCGAGCGTCGCGCCAATCCCACTCGCTGAACAGCGTTTCTTTTGCGACATCGCGCATCCGAAACGCCATGAGGCTGCTGCCATCTAAAAGATTGATACCGATCCAGTCCCAACCGACCGCACCCGGCATCAGCAAACTACTTGACCACTCATGATCGAACCACGCTGACCCTGAGAGGCTCAGTGTCTGCTCTGATTGACGACGGCTACCTGTAGATTTTTTTAACGTGACCTGCGCAGAGACATTCAACTGCGGACGACTGTAGTAATAGCTTGCAAATTGTGAAGCGGGCCCTTTTAAAGAATACCCATCTTTGCCTCGCAAGACCGGTGCAAGCGTAGTAAACGCATCAAGCTCGAGCGTAAATTGCTCTGCAGGAATCGAAATCTTGTAATGATCATTTTCGGTACGCCGTAAGCTCCAGCCAGAGAGTGTAAGCACGGTATCTGCCGTATCAAATGAAGCACCACCCGGGCCTGCTCGGCCGGCCACCTCTGCATGACTTAACTTCCCTTCGCTTGGCAACGCTAAGGCGGCATGCGCAAACATTAGTTGACGCGGTGCAAACCGACTGGGATTGCTCTGAGGATGCAGCGTACGGCTTCTAAAAAATGTCACTTGAAAGCCCGGTTTGTCTGCACCTTCACCCAACCATCCCGTCATGTACCACCACTCAGTGCGATAGTATGGATGCGCACCAAAATCCTGCGGAAAAACTAATTTTCTTGGGAAAACTTCTGGATAAGATGAGCCAGCAACGCTTTCAGCCTGAGCGACTGAAGCTGGTAAAGAAGGCATTGAGGCCATCAACAAAACCCGCTTAATCCACGCTCTGCGTTGCATCACCAGTCCTCGCGCAAGGACAAAGCCAGGTGCTTTGCATTCAAGTTTCTTTTCGCTGCCCAGACCGCCGCTAGCATCCCCAACAATACAGTCACAAGTATGAGTACAACGATTGCGACCACAGGCAGGCTGGTCTCCATGGTCCAGTGAAAAGATTGAGGATTGACGCGGTGAATCAGAACCTGGCTCATCAACAAGCCGAGTACTGTGCCCCAACAGGCTGCGAGTGCAAGCAATAGGCCTGATTCAAGGCTAATCCAGCGCGTGAGTTGCGACGAAGATTGGCCTAATTGCTGTACTAACGCGAATTCTTTTAGCCGTAATAACGCCTGCCCGGCAAAACCTGCCGCGACCGTAAAAAGTGCCACGAGTAAGGCCGCAACTTCTAGGGCATAGGTCATTGCAAAACTGCGATCAAAGATCGTCAACGATAGCGTACGTAAATCTGCAGAGCTTCGAAACTCAAGCGAATTAAATTGAGAAAACTGCGAGCGTAAACGCTCTAGCACCGTAGCCGGATTTGTAGCCGGCGCAAGCCACAGGGCAATATCCGTACGACGCCTATCCTGTGTCAACACCTGGTACACCGAGATATCGATGACAACCGTTCCGTGCTGTCGACCGTAATCACGAAACACGCCCGCCACCCATACCGAGAGATACTCACCAGTGCTTGCCTTCATCGGTAGCGTATGAATCTGGCCGGGTTTCCAGCCATACAAATCGAGCATCGCCTCAGACACGTATACGTCTGGTAGTAGATCCTTTGCGCCCTTTGGCTGAACCGACAAGCCACCCGTCACAGGCAGCACTTCGGCTGCCCGGTTGGCAGGCACAGGCCGGGCGATCAACATCACTTCTGGTTGCTCAGGGCGAAACAAAATCTTCTGTTGCAACGTAAATTCTAAACGTGCAATTCCGGGTACAGCCTCGATCGCCCGCATCAATGTTGGGTCTTGGACTAACGCGTCATTTAAATCAGAGCGTGTCAGACTCGCATATAAGTCTGCGGGTAAGACCTTATCTAGCCACTGCGTAACCGAGTCGCGAAAACTAGCCACCATCACCACCATTGCAACCGTTAATGCCAGCGCTGCCACCACCCCGGCAATCAGTCCAGCCGCACTTGCAGGCGCTTGCGAAAGCCGCCACACGGCAAGCGTTAAAGAGGGTGAGACCGCGCCAGAAAACCGGCCCTGTAAGAAACGAGCTAGCGATGAAAAGAACCGACTCACCAACGACGGCATCAACGCTAATCCCGCAAACAATAAGAAGGCAATCGACAAATATGCGGCAATAGGCAAGCCTTCGATAGGCGGCAATAATGTCAACACCACACTGATGACCGCTAGCGCGATCGCAATCCTAGCGTTCAACACCGGTTTAAGCATGCGCTCTGTCGCACCCGCACGCAGTTGACTCACTGGCGAACCAGCGGTGGCAGCACGCGCTGGAAAATATCCAGCTAGCGCACCCACAACTAGCGATAAGAACCAAAACCCCAACAAGATCGATAGATCGATATCCAGAGGCGGCACGGTCGTTGAAAAATAGCCCGCCCCAAGATCGCCGCCCATCACACGTAGTAAAACGGAAGCAACGCCTAAGCCTAAACCAATGCCAAACAAGCCACCAAGCGCAGCCACTAACAAAGCTTGCGTCAAGACTAAACTAAACAACCATGCGCGCGCTGCGCCCAAGACGCTCAACAGCGCCAGTTCAGATTGCTGACGCAATACAGAAAAACTAATCGTTGTAAAAACTAGAAATGCGCCTGTGAATAAGGCGACCAAGGCAAGTACGCTCAAATTTACGCGATAAGCGCGCGACAAATTAGACATCCTACGATCACGATCGTCGGTGGTGACCAGCGTCAAGCCCAGGTTTGCAATCTTAAGCGCTATCACTAAGTCTTTGGGGCTCGCTCCCTCGACTAGCTGAATATCCAACCGACTCAGCTTGCCAAGCCCCTCCAAACGCCACTGTGCAACGCTTAAATCCATCACCGCCAAGCTTTGCCCTGCAGCACCCGGGACCAGTCCCGCGATCTTGAACGTTTGCTTTTTGCCGCCAAACGACAGCGTGAGGTTGTCGCCCTCGGCCACCGTCAACTCCTTGAGCGCCGCTGCTGATAAAAAAATCGCGTCGGGATCAAAGACCCGCATACGCTGTTCGTCAGACGCCGCGGGAAGCAATGCAGTGGTCACTCGACTCGCTTGAAAAATATCTAAACCCAGCACACGTACGGGTTGCGTCCCACGCTCAAGCACAGGACTCACCACACGGATACCGAACTCTGTTTGACGAGCGACGACTTCATCAAATAAAGTGTCTGAAAACTCACCCGAGGTCGAGACTAACTGCGCTGAAGCTTGCCCGTTGACCGTATCCAGTGCACGTCCAAATTCGGTGAGGGCGGAGCTGTTGACGGTATGAATCGCCACGGCTAGGCCGATACCTAGCGCAACGGTCAGCCCAGCAATCAGCCAGCGGCCTGGTTGCGCCCGAAACGCAGCGGTCAGTAGCCAAAAGAACAGCATTAGCCGGTTAACACGAAGGTGCGATCAAGCCTTGCGGCTGACTCTGCTGAATGTGTCACCATCAGCAAAGCGGCGCCTTGCTCGCGACACGTATGGCAAAGAAGGGTGAGGGCCTTATCTGCCGTTTCAGGATCCAAATTACCGGTCGGCTCATCTGCCAAGACAATTTTTGGTTGATGAACGAGCGCGCGGGCAAGCGCCACGCGTTGCTGCTCGCCGCCGGACAACACAGACGGAAAAGACCGCGTCACGGCCGTAAGATCGAGTGCTTCGAGTAAACGCTCGGCGCGTTCTTGCGCCTGCGCGAACGCTAAGCCCGCTAACAAACACGGCACCATCACGTTTTGTAAGGCATTGAGGTGAGGCATTAAATGAAATGCCTGAAATACAAACCCAAAAGTTGAGCGGCGCAAGGATAGTTGCTCAGCATTGCTCATGTTGGCGAGATCTTGACCGTTTAAAAGCACGCGCCCTTCATTAGGCAGATCAAGCCCGGCCATTAGGTTTAGTAATGTCGATTTGCCAACACCTGAGGCGCCTCGGAGCGCAAGTTGTTCGCCAGGCACAACAGAAATATTCAAGTTTCGAAACAGCCAGCGCTCAGGCGTAACCTGTTTTGAAAGGCCTTCGGCTTGGAGCAAAGCGGTTTGAATAAGAGGCATTTTTTAATCTTATCATTACACATCACTGCATTAACGCGTAACCACATAGGTTAAAAAACTGAGAACATTCAAGAGAAGCCACTGCCTATTCGCAACTCTCCGCGCGTCAACTATCGCGATATGTTTGTGCGATGGCATTAAAGGCTTCTTGCTCGTAAACAAATGCATCGACAATCAATGGATCAAATTGGATGTTACGTTTTGAGATGATTTCTACAACGGCTTCATCATGCGACCACGCTTTTTTATAAGGGCGCTCACTCAACAGTGCATCATACATATCGGCTAAAGACATAATCCGAGCCTCAAGCGGGATGGCGTCACCGGCTAAGCCGCGCGGGTATCCTGTACCATCCCATTTTTCATGATGGCCACCTGCAATCCTGATGGCTTTGGCGATCACGTCTGAGGCTCCGTCGCGCTCAAGCTCAAGCACGTCTAGCACCGACTCACCGATTAGCGCATGCGTTTTCATCACGGTCCACTCGTCGCTTGAGAGTGGACCATTTTTTAATAAGATTGCATCTGGTATGCCGATTTTTCCGAGATCGTGAAGGGGCGCTGCACGCACTAATACATCGATGGACTCTTCAGAGAGGCTATCTGCGTAATGACCCAACGTTTGCAGGCGTTGAGCCAGTGCTCGCACATACTCTTGTGTACGTATGATGTGATTGCCCGTTTCGTTATCACGCGCCTTAGCGAGCGCATTCAAAGAAGCTAAAAAATGCGATTCAGTTTGCTCGATTTTTTTGTGCGCGAATGTTAACTTAATGAAATGATTTTCAGCGATTAATTCTTCTTTTTTTTGCACTTCGATTGAAGTGACCACGCCAACAAAGCACATATAGCGTGTAATGCCCAGCACCAACAACAAGCTAAATGTCACTGCATTAACAATGCCACCGTCAGCCGCGAATCCTACGCCGTAAAATAAGATCGTGATCAAGCGCACACCCCATACGAATGCGCTCAACATAAAAACTAACATCAACATCCAAACCAAACTAGCTCGGTGCTTCCTATAAAACTTCAGTACAAGCAAGCTAGTAAAAAAGTTGTACGCCAAACCGCCTAAGGCGACTAGGGCTGGTTGAAACGCTAAATCAAAACGAGCTCTAATCACTATTAAGGCAATCACGAAGGCGAAGCCCAAGACAAAAGCCCAAGCTCCAACCCTCCGAAAACGAATATCTGCACCTAATAAACTCAGGCAAGAAGCATAGACGTAAACATATGACGCGATATTGAGCCCATTAGCGAGGTCGAAGGCGATAAACAATGGCAGCGCATCTTTCAGTGCCACGAGAACCGTCGCAGTACCAAGAAAAACCGAGCCAACCACCCAACTCGTCACATAGCCTTGCTTGGCACCCTTAAACTGAATGAACAGCAACAGCCCGCCAGCAAATGCAAACATTCCATAGAATAAAAACAGAGAATAGATGACACTTGCGGTTGCGTTCAAACAAAAGCCTTAAAGTGGCGGTGGGGTTGAGATTAGATATCGAGCCAGCCTAAGCATATTTTACGGGTAATTGAGCCCTACCCGACCGCAACCAAGGGTGTTTAAAGGGTTTCGCGAGCTGACTCAAGCGCTCTAGGACACAGAATCCGCACTGACATCACTGAAGTGACCACACCCACCAACTTATGCAACCCAACACTAGCAGGGCTGCCCACACATGCTGCTCGGTGCGCACCAGATCTGGGCCCGGTCCGGGCACCTGCCCTGTCAACATTGGCGCAGCCATGTTGCGTCTCCGAACAAGACTGATCAATACGATCAGACCAAGATGGGTCACGACGCTCCAAAGATACAGTTCGCCAAAAAATTCGTGCGTACTTTCAATGAATTTTCCGCCTAGGTCGTTGTTCAGCAAATAACCAGACCCCACCAACGGCACTACCAAGACCAACAAGCTGACCACCACAAGAGCCATCAGCATATTCTGCCCCTGCTTCCAGCCAATCGCCTGGATGCTGGAGGCGTGTCGCGTGGCAACCATCCAGGCGCGCAAACCCGCTAGCTTTCCAAACAATAATTTGAAGCGCACATGCTTTGGCCCAACCAACCCCCAAACGATACGAAACCCCAACAGACCAAGCATGGTGTAACCAAGGGCCACGTGCACACCACGCAACCGTTCAAAGTCTGCCGTCAGGTAGGCGCCTAAAAACGAGAAGGCAAAGAGCCAGTGAAAGCTACGTGTCGCCAAGTCGTTGACGCGCCTTGTGGCAATGGTTGCAGTCGTCTCTAGAGCTGTCGGATTAAGCATTGTGTTCATTTCGGTATCCTCACAAAATCATCGTTGTAGTTGCCCTGCTCTGCGGTGGTGTGGCAAGCCGCACAATTTGCCGCACTCTTGATGCTCGGGCGTAGCCAAACCTCAGCCTCGATCTTGCGGTGTTCTCGCACAAACCATGCCGCTTTGGTAATCCGCTCATCTTGCGGCTCTTCGCGCACTTTTTTATAGGTGCCAGCCAACGGTTCTAGCCATTTAGAAATCTCTAAGACCTCAGCAGGTTCGAGCGAGGCGTCTACGCCGTAATGCTTGTCTAAACTTCCAAGCAAACGTCGCCAAGAGGCTAAAGGCAGCAAGGCTGGTGGGTAGGCTAAATGGCACGAGGCACATTCGCTACGATATTTTTCAGACATGACTAGGGGCTGAAAGTCTTTCGACCCCCCCGCAACGGCTTGGCTTGCGCCAACACCCAAGGCCACGAGCAAACCTAGGATGAACGTGCTCAATAGCCGCTTCATGGCTTAAGCGCTAACAAAAATGCTATGACATCAGACTTTTCAGCAGCCGTGCATTCGCGCGACAACACATCTTTGCAGTTGCGTCGAAACCACTTATCGACACGTGCTACGTCAGTGAAAGCATCTGGATTCGTTGCGGGTGCCAACGGATCAATCGCTTTGCCCGTGCTTGCATGTTTAGACACTTTTGTGGGCACTTCACCATGACAGGAGGCACACGTCCATTTAGAACCGTGTGTCGAGGTAAAGAAGATGCGGCCATTATCTGCGCTGGCTGGCCGACCTGCGGCAGCTTCGAACCGTTGTAATTCTGCCGCTGGGGTGGTGTCGCCTGCGTGCGCAGTGGCTGCGACACAAAGCACTAAGGCTAGAAAAAGCTGCTGGAAGTTCTGCTTAAACATATAGTGACCTCTCATGACGTGGCGAATGTAGTCATGATGCAGCAGCGACCTTGTACCTTGTCTGAACCATTCGTTCAGATTCGGTTCATGTGTTGGGGTGCACAATATAAGTGTTGCTGACCCCGGAAGAGCAAGATGAAACTCAACTCGCAGAACACTATCCATACCGTCACCGCTATGTTGGCGGTCTTACTAACCTGTTCGCTTCCGGCGACAGGTGTATTGGCGAGTACAAACGATCAAGAGCGAGCGACCCAGGCGGTTCAAGCCGGTGAAATTCTAAGTTTGAGGGTCATCCTCGAACGCCTTGAGAAAACTCAGCCCGGACAGGTGTTAGACGTTGAATTTGAGCAAAAAAATGGGGTTTGGATCTATGAGCTTAAAATCCTCAAAGCAGGTGGCCGTTTGCAAAAACTAAAGGTCGATGCAAAGACGGGTGAAATCATCTCAAACAGAGAGCGCTAGACGATGCGACTCTCTACGGAGCGCTAAATAATGCGGCTATTGGTTGTCGAGGATGATGCCACCCTACAACGTCAACTTTTAGAAGCGTTGACGGCCAATGGCTATGCCGTGGATGTTGCCTCAGATGGTCGCGAAGCTCTGTATCTAGGCCAAGAGCAAACCTACGACGCCGTGATTTTAGACGTGGGCTTACCGCTCATGGATGGCGTCTCAGTGTTGCGACAATGGCGTGCCGAGCAACGCACCATGCCGGTCCTGATACTCACCGCACGCGACGATTGGCATGATAAGGTTGCCGGCATTGATGCCGGCGCCGACGACTACGTCACCAAGCCTTTTCATATGCAAGAACTACTGGCGCGCGTTCGCGCTCTGATCCGACGCGCCAGCGGTGGAGCCGACGCGATTCTGCGGTGCGGCAAACTTGAACTCGACACCCGCACTAGTCGCGCCTCGTGCGAAAACGCGCTCATCTCACTCACGAGTCATGAGTTCAAAATTTTATCGTATCTCATGCATCATCTCGACGAAGTGGTCTCACGCAGCACTTTAACTGAACACATTTACGCACAAGACTTTGACCGAGATTCAAATACGATTGAAGTCATGATTGGACGCTTGCGAAAAAAGATACCAGACGGCATGATCCAAACCGTACGAGGCATGGGTTACCGACTCGCCAAGGTTGATTGCTAGCCATGCTCAACAACAGCGTTAGGGGCTGGCGTGGGTCACTCAGGTTACGTCTGTTTGGCGGTACTGCCCTTTGGATTGCACTCGCGCTCGGGTTGACGACTATCGCGCTTGACGGGCTCTTTAAAGACCAGGCGACGCGTCAGTTTGAGCAACAACTGCAATCCTATCTGTATCAGCTCGTGGCGGCGCTCGACGTCGATGCGCAAGGCAACCCGCTTATGCAGACCACCGGCGCAGACCCCCGCTTTAACCGCCCCGAGTCTGGGTTGTATTGGCAGATCAACGACCACAGCGGTACTGTCTTATTGAAATCACGTTCACTTTGGGACACCAAACTAAACGTCGCAAATGATGCACTTAAAAGTGGCGATATCCATTTTCATGAACTCACTGGGCCCGTTTCACAAACACTGATTGTTGCCGAACAAAACGTCTTGATTGAGGGGCTTCTGGGCAAACAGTTTCGGGTGATAGTCGGTTCTGACACTCAAGCACTCACGCAAGCGATTCAGACGTGGCAGCACTCGCTATGGCTGTTTGTTGCGATCCTTTTTCTCAGCCTTATTATCGCAGCGAGCGCGCAGGTGGCGTTTGGACTACTACCGCTTCGGCAACTACAACGCTCACTCAAAGGGTTGCGCAAAGGGGTTGGCACCCGCATAGCCGGGACATTTCCAACTGAACTCAAGCCGCTCATTGAAGACTTCAATGCTGTGATTGACGCCAACGAAAAAATCATCGAACGTGCGCGTCATCAAGCAGGTGATCTTGCGCATTCGATCAAGACCCCTCTCTCTGTCATGAGCAACGCACTACAAGCCGAACAAGCTCGCAGTCAGCACGACCCAGCGTTTGTGGCATCGCTTCAAGAGCAATTGCAACAGCTACAACAACAGGTGCAGTGGCGACTCAAGCGTGCACGTGTTGCCGCCAGTGCGGGGGTGCCGCATGCTCGCACGCCGCTCAAAAGCACGGTTGAACAGTTGATACGCGTCATGCAAAAAGTGCATGCAGAAAAGTCTATTCGGGTCGCAGTCGGTGACATTCCCGTTGATCTTCACTTTGCGGGCGAGTTACAAGACCTGCAAGAGATCATAGGCAATCTGTTGGATAACGCGTATAAGTGGGCAAGCCATCAGATCTCGGTCAACGCAGGTTACGCCGATGACCAGATGCGGCTGACGATTCAAGATGATGGACCGGGTTGCGAAGACCTGACAGAATCAGCCCAACCTCCACACCGTGGTCAGCGGGCTGACGAGTCTATCCCAGGAAGCGGACTAGGACTGAGTATCGTGCGTGACTTGGTTGGTCTTTATGGCGGTGAGCTTTTGTTTCAAGCTGGCAACCCTAAAGGATTGCGTATTACTCTGACGCTGCCAGGCGGTTGCGCTGAGTAGTGCGTCAGACTCGGCCAGCATTCAGACGACACCCGCTTTGAGAGGCCTTCGGCTTGAAGTAAAACGGGCTGGTTAAGCGGCAGTTACGTGTATTTCGATCGTAGATTACATACTAATTCAGAGTTGAACTCTGGATTAGTATGGTTTAAACTACAATTATGATCCCGAGACATCTTCAACCTGAGCTGCAAATACAGCTCAACGAATACCCTATCGTCACCATTCTTGGTCCACGCCAGTCCGGCAAAACCACCTTGGTCAAAGCGGTGCTGCCTGATTATCAGTACGTGAACCTAGAAAACCCTGAAACTCGTCAATTTGCTACCGATGACCCTAAAGCGTTTCTCAAACAATATTCTGACCGCACCATCTTCGATGAAATACAGCGCGCGCCCCACTTACTAAGCTATTTGCAAGAAATCGTTGATCAACGCAAGGTAAATGGGCAATTTGTGCTGACGGGCTCGCATCAATTACTCCTACGCGAGGCCGTCACGCAATCGCTGGCGGGGCGCACCGGGATTTTGCACTTGTTACCTCTTTCAATCGCAGAGCTACACCAGGCCAAGATTGATTTTGATACGCCGAGCGAATACATCTTTCAGGGGTTTTTACCCCGCATCTACGATCAGCAGCAACGTCCGCACACAGCGTACGCCAACTACTTTCAAACCTATGTCGAACGAGATGTCAGACTACTGATCAAACTCAAAGACGTGATTCTTTTTGAAAAGTTTATGAAACTACTGGCGGGCCGTGTTGGCCAAATCATCAACTATCAGTCGCTGTCGAGCGATGTCGGTGTAGATGGCATGACCATCAAGGCCTGGCTGTCGATTCTAGAGGCCTCATTCGTCATTTTTCGGCTGCCGCCCTACTTCGAAAATTTTGGCAAACGCGTGATCAAGACCCCAAAGATTTATTTTACCGACACGGGGTTGCTCTGCTATCTACTGGGGATTGAGCGCGTCGACCAAGTTGGGCGCGATCCATTAATCGGTAACATGTTTGAAAATCTCGTTGTACTTGAGGCGCTCAAGGCACGCTACAACCAAGGTTTCACGCCTAATCTCTATTTTTATAGAGACAATCAAGGTCATGAAATCGATCTGTTACACAAGCAGGGCAGCGAACTTTTAGGAGTCGAGATCAAATCCGCTAGCACCTGGAATGCAAGTTTTAAAAAAGCACTTCAACATTTTGATCAAAAGCTAAAGCCACTGGCAAAGCGTGCAGTTGTTTACAGCGGCAAGGCAATTGAATTTACTGATGGCGTGCAAACCATTTCTTATAAAGATGTGGGTCAATTATTGACACCAACTGCCGCACAGCCTCAACCACGCTGATCGGTTGCTCGGCAAACCTCTCCGCTCAGAGCGGGGAGGATGCCAACGTTAGCTATCGCGATATTTTGCGCGATGGTCAAGCCCGTGGAATATTACCAATCCGAACCTTGCCCGGCTGATCTAACAACGCCGCGGCAATCGTGCGACGATGTTCTGCCGCCGTGCCACCACGCAGGCTCCAGGAGCCCACTCGGCGATACCAAAGGTTCAGGTCGAAGTCACGGATGAAGCCCATGCCACCGTGAATTTGTTGTGCCGAGCGTACCACCATCATGCATTGTTCGTTACCAAACGATTTTGCCTGGGCCACATTAACGCGATACGGTAGTTTTTGATCCATGCGCCATAACGCTTCGCGGGCGAGCATGGTGGTACCGTCAATCGCATTGACCATGTTGGCACACAAGTGCTGAATGGCCTGAAACGCCCCGATTGGCTGACCGAAGGCTTCACGTTGTTTCGCATGTGCAACAGCCATGTCAAGAGTTCTGCGACCTGCACCCGCCATCATTGAGGCGTACAACACTGCAGAAAAATCCATGACTTCAAGTGCGATCGCGTTGCCTTGTGCTGAAGAACCGACTCGAGCATCCAATGGCACCCTGACGTTATTGAACTGCACGTTGGCTTCGCCATCTTTTGCCATCGACACCAAGGCATCGCTGCTTAAGCCCGTTGCGTCAGTCGGTACAAGCACAACACCCAGCTGGTGCGGTGCTGTCGCTTCACGGTATACAACCAAGCATTGCTTCGAGGCGCGATAGCTACCCACAAAAGTTTTTGTGCCGTTCAGTACAAGCCCATTGCCCTCGACTCGGCCTTCAAGCTTGATTGACTCGGGTGTCCAACGACCATTGGCTTCGGTCACGGCATGGCTCAGGATTAGCTCACCGCTCAGCACAGACTGCAAGAGTTGTTGCTGTTCTGCATTGCCATACCGATCGATGATCATGGCTGGCACCATGGTCGAATGTAAAGGGATTGGCGCAATGTGATAGCCCGCTAATTCAAACAGTAAGGCTAGGTAGGTTAAGGGCAACTCTTGACCGCCGTTTTTATCCGACAGACACAGTTGAAGCCAGCCATTCTCGGCGAACTTTTCCCATAACGCAGGCGAATACTGCAATGGGTCTGTTTCAATCTTACGCACCAACGCAGACGTGCATTCGCCAGCCAAAAACTCTGAGGCCGCTTCTCGGATTTGTACTTCTTGATCGTCAAGCAAAATATCCATGATTCAAATTACCTTTATTCTTATTTTGCCGCGCGCGGCAGGCCCAGGCCAATACGCGCCACTTGGTCGCGCATCACCTGAACGCTACCGTGGTTGATCGTTGATTGGTAGGCACCCAAGATATTGTGGGCAAAGACGCCCTTTTCAATCGCAGTGGGCGACCCTTGCATCAACTGCGCAAACGGCCCCAGGATCTGACTGATGGCTTCAGTTGTACGCACGCTGTGCTCGGGCGCAAAGACTTTTTCGGCCGAACCTTCGTAGGTGAATTTTCCGCCAATTTGCTCAATGCTAATACTGCGCATCGTCATCAATCGGCAGACTTCAGCTTCGGTCCACATCTCGGCGATTTTGTCGCGTACTTGCGCGTCTTCGCGCAACGATTCTTGTAACTCGCCCTCGCCATGCAGCCAGTTCACGATATCTTCATCACGCATCACAGAAATCAAGTAGCGCCAGGCGCCCACGCGATCTAAATTCAAACCACGCCGAGCAACTTCCCAACCACCGCCCTCTTCGCCCAACAAGCAAGATACAGACACCTCGACGTCGTCGAAAAATACTTCGTTGGTACGCTCTTCACCATAAGTGGTGCCAAAGGGTGCTGGCGGATCATTTTGCACTGTCCACAGCGGGCGAACGGTTAAACCGGGCATGTCCATTGGCACGAGCAAAATCGATAAACCACGATGACGAACTGAGTCGGGATCCGTGCGACACATCAAGTAGATGTGCGTCGCATTTTGCGCGTTGGTGGTATAAATTTTTTGACCCGTGATAATGTATTTGTCACCGACACGTTTCGCACGGCAGCGAATGCCGGCCAAGTCAGTGCCACAGCCAGGTTCGCTATACCCCTGGCAAAAAATGATTTCACGCTTAATGGCGCCCGGCACAAATTCTTCTTTTTGTGCGGCGGTACCAGCAGACAAGATCGCCGGTGCACCGGTACCGCCACCCAAGGTAATACCGGTGGCCCGATAAAATTCTTCTTCGATGACAAACTGCGCAGTGCGATCACCGCCGGCCCCGCCGAATTCAGCAGGCCAACTCCAGGCGAACCAACGTTTTTCATTCACGGTATCAAAGAAGGCGCGAATCGCTGGCCCCCAACCTTCGCCACGCTTACCTGCGCTATTTTCGGCACGCACTTCGTCAGTAAAATGCTCGGCCAAAAACTCGCGTACGGTTGAACGTAGTTTTTCTTCTTCAGCACTGAACAAAAAATTCATTGTTGTCTCTTTAGTTAATCTGATCAATCAATTGACTCAACCCACGTCAGCTCGGTTTGCTCAACCCGTTTGGGTTAGGCCTTGAACGCTTGGTTCATGCCATGTCTCGCTATTATTTTTATCGTAGCGGCTGCGTTTGACAGAACACAAGACTCCCCCGAGCCCTTGAAGATTACTCTTTAAGGGCTCTGGACGCAACGCAGACGCCTCGACTAATTCAACAACGGCTACAGAACTTCGTACACGTCATAAATCGGCCCAGCGGTTTCGCGACGACCGGTTGCCACACAAATGATTTTATTGAGCCAACTGTACTTTTCTGAGCTGGTTTCAAGCACCGGCGTGGTGCGAAAGTAATACTCGGCCGGATCAACCTTTTCGCCCTTATTTAAGCGGACCATCACCTCTTTAGGGCCATGTCGCAAGCCGCGATAGCTCATGTAAATCAGTTGATTGTCATCGGTTTCGAGGATCAGGCGCACGTCTAAGGTCAAGACGTCGTCGGGGCGCATTAGCAACCAGTCGCCCCCAGGGGCCGCTTTAACCGTGCCGCGAATGCGGTCGCCTTCAAAAGTGCCACCCGTAACATTGGCGATCTTGCGACCGCCCACAGGGGTTTGCCCCAGATCAACAATATTGGGGACTGTTAAAACAATCTGAAAGATATGGCGTGTCTGAATCATGGGGGTCTCTCTTGAAGTGTGCGTGCGTTATTGTGAAGTACGACTATTTTTTTGTAGCAACCATTAGCGCATAATTACCATCTTTAAAATAACCGAATCTAAAGTTCAACGGCTTAATATCGTCGCGTTGAGCGAAGGCTTTTGCTAGATCAACGTGATAGCTTGGAAAAGCATGGTGCGCGGCCACGAATTTGCCAAACAAGGCGATTTGATATGACTGGCTCAGACTGGTGTATTTGATGCCGGTTTCGTCTTGAACGACTAAGGGCGAACGCCCCAACACCTGGTTGGCGATCATGCTAAACCCAACGTTTTGTGGCAAATGCGAAGCGGCCTTGAATAACACTGGGTTGGTTGTAAGGGTGTTAATCAGCGCCAGGTTTTGCGGGGCGGCCTGTAGACCTTCATTTGAAAGATCAATTTTCAGATAGTCGACAATAATCGGCTTGCCCTGCTTGCTGGCCTGTATGCGTACTGAGCGCCAGCGTGGCGTATCTGGCGAAAGTTCTTGCAACGAGCCATCTGCAGCAACTTGAATTGGCACCACGCGCTCAATTTCAAACCCCTGCAAACTTAAAAAACTTACGATAAAGGTGCTGGCACCAATGTTTGCGCGGGTCGAATAAAGGTATTTTTCTAGATATGAGGTCACATAAAAACCGTGATCGCCGAAGTGCTGCCAGGCCGAGGTCAGCACACGCAGACTGGGTTCGAGCAAATCAGGGGCAAGATTGGCCAAATCTAAAGGCCTTTCGGCGTTTTGCATGGCCATCATGACGTAACGTTGGGCTGCCGGAAACAACTGATGCACGGTCACAAAATCAGGACCAGAAAAGGGATAAAACACCGTTTCGGGTGTAACAGGTAGCTCGGCTAACGCCCACTGCGACATCGGATCAGCAATTTTTTGGCTATAGAGCGCCCAGTTCGCAGTGACTTCTTTAGCAAAGGTGGCCCACAAAGGGCTCTGCGCGATGGCGGGTGGCAGCCCGGTCACGGGTTGCTGGCCCGCTAGCAAGATCGCCGCGGTGCGTATGGCGGCGGTAGAGTCTTTAACCGCTACAGCACTTGAGGCCGCAACCAAACCACCGGTGGGCTGGACGGGCTGCGCAACCGGGGCCGGGCTGGCTGCCGGCCCAGCAGACTGGGTGACCGGGCCTGGAGTGCCAGGCGGCGAGACAGATACCGCCGTGGCTGGGCTTTGAGGTGATTCGACCATCTGTACCGCCGCAACTGGGCTTCGAGGTGCCTCGGCAGCCTGTACCGCCGCAGCTGGGCTTCGCGGCGGCTCGGTCGACTGAACCTCTGCAGAAGCGTTACTTGGCGATGCGCTTGGCTGTGCCTCTGCGACGGAGCTTGCCTGCGGAGCGGGCGTCTGCGCGCAGCCGACACACACAAGCACGAATGCGATGGCTGCAAGCAGTTGAGTGAACCTTTGACATATACGCATAATTTTCTTTGAGTAAATTTTAACGACAGCTGCGATATTGGGCTAAATTGGCGATGAAGTTTAATCGAACTCGCCCAATAATGGCCCACACATCATGCACACACTCCTTTTTCGCACTTTATTCTTGCACTTGGCTTTTGCGCTAGGGGCGCTGGGATTCGGGTCAGCCCAGGCCCAGCCTTACCCTAACCGCGCCATCAAGGTGGTGGTGCCTTACCCCGCCGGTGGCAACGCCGATATCACCGGCCGGGTCATCGCTAAAAAGATGGGGGCGCTACTGAACGTGCCAGTCGTGGTCGAAAATCGTAGCGGCGCCAACGGCATGATCGGGACGGATGCGGTGGTCAGATCGCCCGCCGACGGCTATACGTTGCTGATGGCAGCAAGTGGCCCCATCGTCATCAACCCGGTGCTGTATGCGAAGGTGCCCTACGACCCGGTCAAAGATTTGCTGCCAATTAGCCAAATTCTGTCTTTTCAGTACGTTTTAGTGGTCTCTGCAGCCTCCTCGATCAACACCCTTAATGATGCGGTACTGCAAGGCAAGGCGCAGCCGGGCAAGCTTAGTTTTGGCTCGACGGGCATCGGCGGTGGCGGCCACCTGGCTGGCGAAATGTTTTCGATACTAAGCGGCGCACAGTTTAATCATGTGCCTTACAAGGGCAGCGCGCCAGCCTTGGTGGATTTACTCGGTGGGCAACTGGCATTTACGTTTGACACGGTTTTAACCGCATCGCCCTTAATCCAAGAAAAGCGGTTAAAGGCTTTTGCAGTGTCGGGCCCCAAACGCGCACGCTCGCTACCCGATATCCCCACCATGCAAGAGGCGGGCTTTAAGGATTTTGATATCACGCAATTTATAGGTCTACTTGCCCCAGCCGGTACCGAACCAGCCATCATCGAACGGCTCAATGCCGCAAGCGTTCAGGCGGTACAAGACCCTGAGGTGATCGAGGCTTTGCAAACCAAGGGCGGCAACGATCTGGTGGGTAGCTCTACAGTTGCGTTTGCAGAACTGATTAAACGCGAGCTTGCGATGTACAGCACCTTAATTAAGCGAGCCGAAATCAAAGCAGAATAACGCTATAGGTATCGGTCTACCGAAAAAGATTTGACCAGAAAGGCTAGATCTTTTCTTGAGTTGCCGCGCGTTGGTAACCACTATAAGGGCTTTCGCGCGAAGGACGTTCGACTCTTGTAATCTGCGCCATATCTTATTGATAACGGCGGTTTACGTCATGCAGTCTTTGGGTTCGAGTTATCGCGCAATCATTATTGGCTCAACAGGCGCGATTGGAGCGGGTTTTGTGGCCGAGCTTAGGCAAGATCCAAATTGTGCACAAGTGGTTGAAGTTTCAAGGCGTGACATGCCCGGGTTTGCGCTCGAGGATGAGGCTAGCCTCGCGGCGGCAGCGACCGCGTGCGCCGCACAAGGGCCCTTTCATTTGATCGTTGATGCGACGGGAGCCCTGACCATTGATGGCAAAGGTCCTGAAAAGCACTTAGGCGCTTTGGACGCAACACGACTGCTGCGCAGCTTTCAAGTCAACGCCATCGGCCCGGCCTTATTGCTCAAGTATTTTTTACCGCTCTTAGCAAAAGAACGCGTCATTTACGCCAAGCTTTCTGCGCGTGTCGGCAGCATTAGCGACAATTCAAAGGGTGGTTGGTACGGTTATCGTGCCTCGAAATCCGCAATCAATATGTTTCTACAAACGGCGGCGATCGAGTTTGCCCGTAAAAACCCACATGCCGTTTTAGCAGCCCTTCAGCCAGGTACTGTTGCTTCGCCTTTATCTCAACCCTTTGCAACGCCCGATCACTGCACACCCGTGGGTGAATCAGTCGACGGCTTGCTCAAGGCGCTTGATGGGTTAGCGCCGGCATCGTCGGCACATTTTGTGGATTTCAAGGGTGAGTCAATCGGTTGGTGACGCATTTGCTTGCCGTCCCACTGCTGGCCACACCAGCATTGCCCTTCTAGGTTGATGATGCAGGTACCCGACCCGCAACATCTAAGATCTTCACTCATGTCATCACCCAAGTCATACTGTTATTTACTACTTATTCGACACTGTGTCGCTTGTGTCGCCGCTTGAGCCCGCTGAAAAACTTTTCAGGGCAAGGTGTTTGGTCACGCGCCCGTTCATTCTTTTCCGCCACATCTTAAACGAGCTTTTTTTCATGTTACTGCGCATAAAGTCAATCACCGAGGCCTCAGTTAAGCCGTACTGCAAGCGAATCATCTCGAAGGGCGTTCGGTCTTCCCACGCCATCTCGATCAGACGCGACCGGTCTGCCTCAGTTAAGTGCGCAGTCAGGTCCATGCAATTGAACCAGAGCCTGAGCCTGAACCAATGCTATTAACGTGGTCACAAATTTTTTCGGAAGCCAAAAAGTCTTTTAGTAATTCGCAGTACGTATTTTCGTACTCGTAAGTCGCAGTCTCTTTGTCTTTTGCATTTTGAGCAACAGGTGGATGCGGATCTTCAAAAATCTGCACAACATCCCATGCCGTCATGGTAGCTGGATCTGCTTTGATTTCGTAGCGTTTTTCGGCGCCTCTGAACGAGCGCACGATACCGTGGTCATCTAACAGTTTGAGCATACCGTGCAGCGATGACACAGACAAACCCAAGGCTGCCGAAAGTTCGCGCGTGGTGGGGGGGTGTTGATGCCCTTTCGCTGCAATGAATACAGTAGCGTTTAAGGCACTTAGGGCTCTGTTCGACAGCATGGCAATACCTCAATGTATTTAGTTGAGTAGAAATTAACATATTATTTGCAAAATTTTACCTTAAAAAACAATATTGAGTAGTTTATTAACCATAAATAATCAATAATTCAGATATAATCTACTCAAATACTACACAAGCATAATTTTACTTACCTTACCAACATGACACCCCACAACACCACTCCTCTTTACCGCATTGGCGCAGTCTCAAAATTAGCCAGCGTGCCAGTGACTACGCTGCGGATCTGGGAGACCCGCTACCAGGCCTTTACGCCGACTAAAACGCATGGACAGCATCGCCTCTATGGGCAAGACGATGTCTTGCGCGCGACCCTGATTAAACAACTCAGTGAGCAAGGGCACAGCGTCAGTAGCATTGCGGTGCTTGATAGCACGCAGCTACGTCTGTTGCACCAGCAAGGTTTGTCGGTCTCAGCGCTGCAGCACGTTGCAGCGTTGGCGCCATCACGACTCAGCGCAAAAGTTATTGGCACAGGCTTGGCGCAGCGACTAGTTTCAGCGCGCCATAAGCTTGGGCTGTTTGCCGAACAAAGCGCGCACGCCGAAGTTTTTTCTGACCTTGCAAGCGCACGTGCCACAGCCGAACACACACCCGCCGATTTACTTTTCATTCGTCTGAATACCGTTCAAGAAAGCACAGTTTCAGAACTACTTGAATTCGTACGCGCCAGTCACGCATCCCACACGCTGCTGTTGTATGTATACGGCGCGGGTAATAATTTGCAAACACTCAGTGACGCGGGCATTACGGTGCGTAAAGACTCGATTTCAGACGCAGAGCTCAGTGAGTGGGTGCGCACCGCCAGCCTTGAACAGGCGTTGCGCGCAGCCGCTGCGCCGCTGACAGGCAGCAAAGCTACACCTAAAAAATATTCTGATGAAACGCTCGCCCGCGTTGCGAGTATTTCAACCGCGGTCTTGTGCGAGTGCCCCCGACATGTGGCGGAGCTACTCGCGCAACTATCGAGCTTTGAACAGTACAGCCAAGAGTGTCTAAACAAAAACTCAGCCGATCAACAACTGCACGAACATCTCGCCGAAGTATCAGGACAGGCACGTGCACTGTTCGAGCATGCACTTGAACTGATCGCAACGCACGAAGGGATCGCGCTCTGATAGAGCTGTTGCGCTGCCATTTGATGTGACATGGCAACGCACCAGAGACAATCGATTGCTCTACCCGGCCACAAGCGCGTATTCTTGCAGCTGCTCAAGCGTGACAAACTCAAGCGCTTTGGCATGGGTGCTTTCTAGAATCACAAACGGTGCTACTCCAGCGTGCAGGGCTTCTTTCCAGCGCAACGCACACAGACACCAACGATCGCCTTCTTTCAAACCGGCAAAGCGATACTCAGGGCGTGGTGTCGACAAATCGTTACCACGACTCGCCGAAAACTCTAAAAATTCTTGTGTAACCTTGGTGCAAACAACATGGCTACCCAAATCCTGCATGTCGGTGTTACAGCAGCCATCGCGGTAGTAACCCGTCAGCGGGTCATACGAGCACGAAACTAAGTCAGTGCCCAACACATTTAAGGCGTTTGCGGTCATTTGCTACCCTTTAAACGAAAAAAACAGAGTAAATTTCTACCACCAAGGTTAAACCTTTTGTCACTCACGCGGGTAAACAAAACCTCATGATTAAAAGAACGTTTCTCAAAGCAAGTGCCCTCGCCTGCGGCGTAGCCTTTTGGCCAAGCTTTGCCAAGGCTCAAAAACACGCCTTCGGCAATCCGATCACTGTAGGCCTCCCGTTACAGGCCGGCAGCGCCTCAGACATCGCGGTGCGCTATGTCACCACCGCACTCACTGCACAAATGGGCGTCACCTTTGTCGTTGAAAACATCACCGGTGCGGGTGGTATTGTTGGCCTCGATCGCATGGCTCGCGCCAAGCCTGATGGCCAAACACTCGCAGCACTGAACAATAGCATTTTGACAATCTTGCCTCACCTGCAGCCTCAAAATGTCAAAATCGACACACTCACAGAGTTTGAGCCTATCGCCGGCATCGCTAACATACCCACTTTTTTTGCAGTGCCCGCACAGTCTTCGATCAATAACATCGAAGATTTACTACAACAAGCCCGCAAAGATCCTGAACGCATTCACTACGCCTCAGGCGGAATCGGCAGCCCCCAACACTTAGCCGGTGAAATGTTCAATGCTTATGCAGGCGTGAAATTGATTCATGTCCCTTACAGGGGCGCTAGTCAAGCAACCCTAGCTGTCGCCTCAAACGAGGTGCAAGTCATGCCAATGGCGCTTTCGTTAGCAAAGCCCTTTTTGGCTGAAAAGCGCATTCGCTTGATTGGCTATTGTGGAACTGAACGTCATCCACAATACCCAAAATTACCGACCTTAATTGAGCAGGGTATTAAAAATTACGACTACTCATCGTGGATCGCCTTGTTTGCACAGAAAGGGGTGCCGGTGGGCGCCCTAACTGACTTACGCAACGCAACGGCAAACGTTGTCAACGACCCCTCGCTTCAAGAGAAAATGCTCAAGGCGGGGCTCGACCCTTGGCCAAAGACGCCTGAACAACTGCTCAAGATCATGAAGACTGACTACACTCGATGGCAGAAAATTATCAAGGATTCAAATATTCAAGGCACGTAACGTGTTGTCAAACAAAACAACCGTCGAACTGGCGGGCTATCAGAGCACCGGATCCATTTTAAGCACCTCTCTGTTATCACTTGCGCGTGCGCTCGAAGCGAGCAACTTATTTGGGCCGGTTAGCACAACCCTTGATGTCACGACGCAAGGTGAGTCTGCCGCGCAATTATTCCAAAGCGTCAGCAGCGGCGCGCGACAACTTTGTTACGTTGCGTCCGGCTATTTAACCGCACTCGCTCCTGACTTAGCCGTTCTAGATCTACCCTTTACCGTCACAAACCGCACACGCGCCTTGACGGCTCTCGACCAGACAGCAGGGCAGCTCTTAAGCCAGGCGCTCGAACAGCATTCAACTTATCAGGTACTGAGCTATTGGGACAATGGCTTTAGGCATATTTCAAATGCCGTTCGTCCAATACATCAGCCTGCAGATTGTGAAGGCTTAAAGATTCGTACACTTGATAGTGCGATTTATCGTGAGTCTTTGAACGCACTCGGCTTTCAGGCTGTCACGACCGACGTGAGCGACTTGATGCGCGTGATTCGCTCGGGTGAAGTGCAGGCACAAGAAAACCCTCTCACCAATTACAGCAACTTTAAAATTTACGAGCAACACCCTTATCTGAGTTTGACAGGTCACTTCTTTGGAGTGCTCTTGCTGGTGTGCAACCAACCATGGTTTGCCTCATTATCAGGGCCGCAACAACAAGCACTGCAAGAGGCCTGCGCACAAGCCACGATACAACAACGGGCGTTGGCGGCGCAACAAGATAGTGCGCTACAGACAACACTGATAGCGCAAGGGTCGCTCATTGCGTCAAGTTCTGAATTGGATTTGACACAGATGCAGCGCGCCACGGTATATATTGTTGAGCGTGAGCGTCAAAAACTATCCAAGTCAGTTGTGCAACATTACCTTGACGCGGTTGCGCGCTAAGCGATGTCAACGTCTTTAACAACAGCGATTTTTAGTCAGGACATAAAATGGGTTTACGATTTTTAGAGCACATACTGATCCTCACGCACGACCCCGAGGGGACGCGCGAC
The DNA here is from genome assembly GCA_945911685.1 of Bordetella parapertussis. Taxonomy (GTDB): domain Bacteria; phylum Pseudomonadota; class Gammaproteobacteria; order Burkholderiales; family Burkholderiaceae_B; genus Zwartia; species Zwartia parapertussis_K. The sequence goes on along the minus strand of CAMEAW010000008.1, from coordinate 30,589 downwards.
TGGTTTTGCAAAAATCTGGGCTTCACCGATGGCTTTCATCCTGAGTTTGGGTTTCCGGTGTACTGGCTGTATATCGGCAAGCAAGATGTCTTGCACATCGGCAAGGCCAGGCATTCAGCACATCAAGATACCTACCTGCAAACGCCTTCCGATCAACAAAACATTGATTACTCGGCTGCGGGCGCCTTGGGCTCGGGGCGCATTGATCACTTGTGCTTGAACTGCGATGGGCTGGCCGAGTTTATCGAACGTCTGTCTAAAAACGGCATCGAATTTAGCGAGCGCAAAGCGCATAACTCAAATTTATATCAATTATTTATGCGCGAACCGATCAACGGGATCAAGGTCGAGCTGAACTTTGCCTGGCACGAAGCCGAGCAGCTCGGACGTGTACCCGCTTGGACTGACACCGGAAAAACTAACTAGCGATAGCCACTAAAAAAATTGGTAGGCATTCTGCGCTTGGCCTACGACTGCTCTTCGTAATTTTTATTGCACGTCCGTCCACCTAATCCTTCAACACGTCCTCCACATAATTCTTCACACGTCCACATGCCCACTGCCAACACTTCAATCATTGTTCAGTTCGACGCACTTAAAGACTTTATCGCCCGTGCCTTACAAGCCAACGGGCTGTCGCTCGAGCACTCTGAGAAAGTAGCCTCACTGATGGCGCAGGCCGATCTGCAAGGCTCGGACGGTCATGGGGTCATTCGTCTGCCGCAATACGTCAAACGTATTCGTGCAGGTGGGATCAACGTGAACCCGCAAATCACAGTCGTACAAGACAAGGCCGCAATGGCCGTGGTCGATGGCGATAACGGGATGGGGCACTTAGTGGTCTCGCACGCAGTTGAACTCGCCATCAAAAAGGCCGCAAACGCGGGCGTCGCTTGGGTCGGCACACGCAATAGCAATCATGCAGGCCCCGCCTCGCTTTATGCACGCATGCCCATCGCGCACGACATGATTGGCTTATATTTTGCGGTGGGCAATGCCAACCATTTACCGCCGTGGGGTGGGATGGATATGTTGTTATCGACCAACCCTATCGCAGCCGGAATCCCGGCAGGCAGCGAGCCCGCTGTCGTACTCGATATGGCCACGACCGTGGCGGCATACGGCAAAGTCAAAGCCAAAGCCAAGCGCGGTGAAACCATGCCAGAGGGCTGGATGATCGATCGCCAGGGCCGCCCCCTCACTGATCCTAACCGTGCCGACGAAGGCTTTTTACTACCGATCGGCGGACACAAAGGTTATGGCTTGGCCTTGATCGTTGGCTTGTTGGCAGGCACCTTGCAAGGAGCCTCGATGGGCAAAGAGGTAGTTGACTTCAACAAAGACCACGTCACGCCAACCAACACTGGGCAAGCAATTTTGGTCATCGATTTAAAAGCCTTTGGTGAACCTGGTTTCTTTAAAGGTGCTGTCGATCAACTGGTCAAAGATCTGCGTGCCAGCGAACGCCTGCCCGGGGTCGAGCGAGTATGGCTGCCTGGCGAGCAAAGCCATGCCAAACGCTTAGCCTACGCTCAGCAAGGGATACCGCTTGCACCGGTTCTCGTTGCGGATTTAAATACCCTGGCAACTGAACTGAATATCGCCGTGCTCACTGTCTAACTTTTGGAAAGCTCATGCCCCTGCTCCCCCTCTCAGCAAGTTGTTTCAACGTGCACGACTTCTCGACGAATCGGTTGAAAGGCAACCGCTTTGGGGTCAAACGATTAAAGGGCGCGCTGCTAGCTCTGGTTACGCTCACCTCTTTTTGCCTACCGCCAGCACAAGCGCAAGACAGCTATCCCAGCAAGCCGATCCGCATGATTATTCCGTTGGCTGCGGGCAGCGCGGTCGATGGCGCAGCGCGACTGTTAACGGTCAAAATGTCACAAAATATGGGCCAGCCCATCGTGATTGAAAATATGGCTGGATCATCGGGGCTGATTGGCGCGGATCGTATCGCCAAAGCCGCTCCCGATGGCTACACGATTGGTGGCGTCAATGACAGCATCTTGACAATGCTGCCACATATTTATTCAAATATCCCCTGGAATGCACTCAAAGACTTTGAGCCGATTTCACTGGTCGCGACGATTGAGTGGGGCATTGCGGTGGCAGACCAGTCACCTTATAAAACCCTAAGCGATTTTATTGTGGCGGCCAAAGCCAACCCAGGCAAAATTAACTATGGCTCAGGCGGCAGCGGCAGCCCGCAGCACATCGCCATGGCACTATTTGCACAACGCACTGGCATCGATCTGGTACATGTGCCCTATAAAGGCGCGACGCCTGCGGCCATTGCGGCGGCTGCAGGGCAAGTCGAAGTCACTTACCAAGGCCTGGGCACCGTCACCTCGTTGATACAGGGCGGCAAATTACGACTGCTGGCCGTCTCAACGCCCGAACGCCTGGCACAGTATCCAAACGTACCAACCATCGTGCAAGCTGGCATCAGTGACTTTTTCTTTAACTCTTGGTTCGCGATGATTGCCCCGGCGGGTACGCCTAAGCCTATCATCGATAAGCTAAACGCAGAGATGCAAAAAGCACTGACTGATCCGCAGACGCGCGAGCGCCTGATTGGCCTGGGTGTGACGATACGAGGCACCAGTCCAGCTGAGTTTAAACAAGCAACTGAAAAGCAATACGCCCTGTACGGCAAGCTGATTAAAGATAACAAGATTCAGGCGGATTGAAGTTGATCCAAGCATCTTGAAGCAAGCCTCGCCCTTGGCGCAACGCTTTGCTTACATCGACGCCCAACGTGGCCTTGCAGCCTTATTGGTCATCTGGCTGCACGCCACAGACGCTTTCATGCAATTGCCTACACCACCGGCGGGTGGGCTGCTGTATAGCATTTCAGCGGCAGTCGATACTGGGCGCATTGGGGTGACCCTGTTTTTTGCCATCAGCGGCTTTGTCATCCCCTCAAGTTTGCGGGCAGTTGGTCATCAAACGACTTCAAACGCCCTAAAAGTCTTTCTCATTCGTAGGATATTTAGGCTGTATCCAGCCTACTGGGTTTCGGTCCTGGCCGCAGCGCTGCTTGGGCTCTACTTACTGACGCCCTTCTCGGCTCAGACGGTGTGGCTCAATCTAACGATGATTCAAAGTGTATTCGGTGCGCCAGACGTAATGGGGCTCTACTGGACGCTGCGCCTTGAGTTAATTTTTTATATTTCCTGCGCGCTTCTATTTACGTTCAGGGTGCTGCACCAACCGCGTTGGTTGGTGGTGGGCCTGTTTGGCGGGCCGCTCGCTTTCGTTGTGCTACCGCGGTGCGTGCATTGGCTGAATCCCGAATGGCTGAATCCCGCCAGCGCGGATCCCTTTTTAAATCACCTCACAGAGTACGGGCTGTTTATTGCGATTATGTTTTGGGGCGCTCTTTTTCGTTGTTGGCATGATCGCGCACAAGCTGACGACCCTCAGCCCTTCTCGCGGTTGGTTCGAGTCATCTTTATTTTATTTCCACTGGGTATCTGTGGCTTGCCCTTACTCACTTGGGTTTTTTACGCCTACTTGCCAAGCGCTCTGGCAGTAAAACTATCGGTATTTATGCCACCGATATCTTTAAGTTTAGGCCTGTTTATCTTGCTGTCGACAAAACTCAAGCTCAATAACCGCTTCAGCACTTGGTTAGGCGAAATCAGCTATTCAATGTATCTATTTCATCCAATAGTGTTTTATACCCTCTTTGTGATGCTACGCGATGGTCGCTTGCCGTGGCTCGCCGATGCTCACCTCGCCGTGTATCTCATGCTGTCTGTCCTTGGTTCGATTGTTCTCTCGGCACTTATTTATTACGCAGTCGAAAAGCCCATGATGAGGCTGGGACGCAAGCTTTCCGGCACACTTTTTGCTTGAGGATTATGATGTACTTTCACTTTTTGGGATAAAACAGCATGCGCTTGAATCGTTACTTCAATTTTTTGCTCACGATCTTGGCTTTTACCTCGGGCGTTTCTGCACCCACGCTGGCACAAGACGCGTATCCATCCAAACCTCTTAAAGTCGTTGTGCCGTTTCCGGCCGGCGGCGCCACTGATATCTTGACGCGCGCGATTACAGAAAAACTTGCCGTGAAGCTTGGGCAGCCTGTAGTGATCGAAAACAGGCCAGGCGCAGGTGCCAATATCGGTGCAGCCTACGTTGCTAAGGCCGCGCCCGACGGGTACACCATCCTGATGGGCTCAATCGGCTCGCACTCGATCGCGGTCAGCTATTACACAGACGTTGGTTACAACTTCAAGAAGGATTTAACTGCGATCTCGATGGCTGGCACACTGAGTAATATCGTTGTAGTCAGTAACGAGTTACCAGTGAAAAATTTGGCCGAGCTTGTTGCCCTGGCCAAGAAAGAACCGGGTAAGCTCACCTGTGGTTCATCGGGTACGGGCGGCTTGATTCACTTAACCTGTGAGATGTTCAAAGTTGCTGCGGGCATTGACGTCTTACATATCCCCTACAAGGGCACCTCGCTTTTAATGCCTGACCTAATTTCAGGGCGAGTCACGATGGCGCTTGATACCTTGCCACCCTATTTGCCAATGCTCAAAGACGGTAAAGTACGCGCGCTGGCAATCACCACAGCCAAACGCTCTGCAATGATGCCCGATCTACCCACGATAGCCGAGTCAGGCTATCCTGGGTTTGAATCGATTGCAAGTTACGGCTTCTTTGCACCAACAGGCACACCACCTGCAATCATCGAACGCTTAAATCGCGATCTCAACGTGGTGCTACTTGACCCTGATCTCAAGGCCAAGTTAGTGCAACAGGCAATCGACATTGAAGGCAGCACGCCGCAAGCGCTGGCCGCCTTTGTGGATGGCGAAATCGCCAAGTGGGCGAACGTCATTAAAGCCAGCAATATTAAGCGCGAGTAACAAGAGCTCTGCCTACTGCAATGACTTTGATGGCTATCCCGACGCGTATCGTTTGAGGGATGCCCCTCAAACGTTCGGCTCTTGAAAGACCTGCACTAGGCAGGCTTACTAGAGTCGAAGCGAACTGAACCCCGCCACAACAGAAGTGGAGGCAACACCAACAACCAAGCAATGCGGGCTTGATAACGATGGTGCGGCTTTGAGAGCGCACCGGTCGCGAAGGCGTTGGCTGCAACACCAAGCCAAAGCATCAGAATAAAACTGACCACTAATTTAGTGTGCTGCCGTTCAAGTGCCGCGTTCGGCGACTCACGCTCAAGCGCTGGCTGCGTTAGACCTTTTTTTGGCTTTACGTCGCGTTTGCGCCAAGCAGTAAAAAGCACGTACAGCCCAAACACCACAGAACAATAAAACACCCACACACTCACCTTACTCAACCAGACGACATCTGCAGCGAGCGTATCCTTCATTTGTCGCGAGCTATTCAGGCGCTCAAGCTCTGCAGGAGCGAAATACTGGCGAACACTTTTCGCGACCGTCACATCGAGGTGGTCTGGTTGCAAGGTATCGCCCAACTGAAGCATCCACAACTGCGCAGTCATATTTTTTAAGCCAGACCACATGACCGGCCATGGCCTGGTGCGCACCACGTAAGAAACAATCTCTGAAGCCTCGGGTGCCAGGCCGATCGGACCGCCGGGGTGACTCCAGACAGGCCCCTGACCATTCCATAAAAAATCATCGCTATCTGTGGGTAAGCGATCGACCCAGGCGCAGAGATACCAGTTTTTTTGCGCACAATATTTTTCAAGAATTTCTTTGGTGTTGCCATCGCCCGACAAACGCGCCAGCATAAAGACTGATCCATGTGGCGAGATCGTGGCTTTTTGAAAGGCATAAAAATTAGTGCCAAGCAAAATGACAATAGCGCCCACTAAAGGCAAGACTGCGATCTTTAAACGACGGACACCCAGACAAAGCACACCAAATACACAGGCGCCCGCGATCACAAGGTGTGAAAGATGCACTGAGATCGACAAGGCGCCGAGCAGCACTAGCCAGGCGACCTCGGTGCGCTTCAAGCGGGTTGAAAATCCCAATAAAAAGATACATAGCACGGTCATGGCCGCAAAAATATCGGGCATCAGAAAGCTCACAAACCAGGGGGCTGTGCTTACCAATGCCAGCGCGGCGCACACCCACAGGTGGCGCTTGCCCACTGACCAGGCTGCTTCAGCGGGCGGTTCTAGGGATGAGGACGCCGCGCGCACTGGTTTTGGCTCGGGCGTAAAGGCACTAACGACCAACCAAAGTAGGTGCGACACCAGCAACGCCTGCGCAACGATGACTAGCCAAAGTGTTTGCCAGGCATGAAACAAGAGAATCAAAGGCCCGTAGACAAAGGGCTTGTCCCAATTCATAAAGCCGGCCACAGGCTGAGAGATGAACACATGCGAGTCGCTGTAAGCCAGCGGATAGCCGTTATAGATCGCAGGCCACAGAAAAAATAAGCCACCGAGCACTATGCAGAAAATCTGGATATATTTTAAATTTATAAACATTTTCAATCAGTTAAATATTGCTATCCCATCTTGATGTAGCGTATAAATCGTTTAAGATGTACTAACTTAAGCCACTAAGATATACTATGCTTCCTTGAGGTAATCAACAGATGCCACTGCCACGTTCAATCCCTGCAGGTCAAGCACAGTTCACTGCGCAACGCTACCAAACCTTGCTCGAGCAACGTGGGCACCGTGTACCTGCAATCTTAAAAAAACTCGCCAGGCAGGTCGATGCTCAACCCGAATTGCTGTTGACGCAAATTCAATTACTTGAACGTGCACGCCTCGTCACGCAGGCCGATTACCTCACCATTCGCACAGCGGCGCGTCTGAGGGTGCTGAGGGGCTCGGGGCAAACCGAAGCACGCACCTCGTACGGCAAAGCCGAAGCCGATCTACAACGCTTGAAGCGCATCCAACAAAAGATTCAGAATAGCGAAGCGCACGAGCAGGCTATTCAAGCCTGGGCAAACGGCGGGCGCTTTGCGGTGTATTCGGCGGTCATGAAAGAGCTACCCGCCGATCAAGTTATTTTGGCCGATCAGCTTTTAATGGATTTAATGAATAAACAGCCTTATCTTGAGGCCGAACAATATCAGCTTATGCTGTCTCTAGCACTTCAATCAACCTAATTGGCGCTAGGCTTAAGACCTAATGTCTCACAGCGCTTGAGGCAAGTTCAAATCACGTACGCCACCCGAGCACCTGATCGGGTTCAGTGAACCCTAAACATCACACTAAGCGCACCATCCAACCGTGACGATCAGGCAAGCGTCCTGACTGAATATCGGTGAGCTCTTGTCGCAGAGACATGGTGAGCTTTCCGGCGGGTGCGTTTTCGTCACCTGCCATAAAGCCTCGGCCCTTGAGCGCAGCAATAGGTGTCACCACTGCAGCCGTGCCACAGGCAAACGCCTCGACCACTGCACCCGAGGCAATGCCGTCGCGCCATTCATCAATCGTTACTTTGCGCTCTTCAACCTTATGGCCACGATCGCGAGCCAATTGGATAATGCTCTTGCGCGTCACGCCTTCAAGAATACTGCCAGTCAATTCGGGCGTTACGAGCGTGCCGTCTTTGAGCACCAAAAACACATTCATCCCACCGAGCTCTTCGATGTACTTACCTTCTTGCGAATCTAAAAACAAAACCTGCGGACAACCGTTTTCGTAGGCCTCTTGCTGAGGCAACAGCGAGGCCGCATAGTTGCCACCGCACTTAGCTGAACCCGTACCACCAAATGCCGCACGAGAGTGCGCTTCAGCCAACCAGATCATTACCGGCGCAACGCCCTTGGCAAAGTAAGGGCCTGCAGGGCTCGCGATCACATAGTAAGCCGCACGATGTGCCGAACGCACACCCAAAAAGCTTTCATTGGCGATCATGAATGGTCGAAGATACAAACTCATTTCGCCCGCACCAGGCACCCAGTTGGCGTCTGCATTGACCAGCTGCTTGATCGACTCAAGAAACAAATCTGTTGGCAACGGCGGCAAGGCTAGCCGCTTTGCCGAGCGTTGCATCCGCGCAGCGTTTTCTTCGGGACGGAAGGTCCAAATAGAGCCATCGGGATGACGATAGGCTTTCAGGCCTTCAAAAATCTCTTGGGCGTAATGCAAGACCGACGAGGCCGGATCTAGCATCAAGGGGCCGTAAGGCTTGAGCGCAGCATCGTGCCAACCCTGTTCGAGCGTCCAGTCAATCGACACCATATGGTCGGTAAAGTACTTACCAAAGCCTGGATTTGCGACGATCGCTTCGCGGTCGGCGTCAGGCGTGGGATGAGCAGACTTGGTCGAGCGAAAAGCAAGAGAAGATTGTGCAGTCATGGCGAGGTTCAAGTGATTGGATATATGTTCACTTGATTATAGCCATGAGACTGACATTTACCTTAATCGCGCTCTTGCAAACGCAACCTGCGCTCTTGCTCTTCGCGGCGAGTATCTTCGATTTCTTGGAGCAAGCCGGCCATATCAACGGGGGTCGTGTCGGCCGCGACAAAGCCCGTTAAGGGGGTTTCTGGCGTTAAGTCGCCAGCAACGTAGTGTTGCCAAATCTCTTTGGCATAGGCGGTTGTCAGCAACTGTGGGGCAAACTGACCAAAATAAACGGCCAGATTTTGCACATCGCGCGCCAACATGGCTGCCGCTTCGTTATTACCCGCAGCATCGACCGCCTGGGGCAGGTCAATAATCACGGGCCCATCGGTCGCCATCAAAATATTATATTCAGACAAATCGCCGTGGATCACCCCAGCACACAGCATACGAACGACCTGGTTAATTAAATATGCATGGTGTTCAAGCGCCGACTCGGCGGTCAGTTCGACATCGTTTAAGCGGGGCGCTACCTGACCGTCAGCATCTGTGACGAGTTCCATGAGCAAAACGCCATCTGTGCAGATATAAGGCTGCGGCACCCGCACCCCCGCATTGGCCAAGCGAAACAACGCGTCGACCTCGGCGTTTTGCCAGGCTTCTTCTTGCATTTGCCGGCCGTAGCGCGTGCCTTTTTCCATGGCACGGGCTTGGCGGCTGTTTTTAACTTTGCGACCCTCGGTGTAAGACACCGCATTTTTGAAGCTGCGTTGTTTGGCGTCTTTGTACACTTTGGCGCAGCGCACCGAGTCGCCGCACCGCACTACGTAGACCGTAGCCTCTTTGCCGCTCATGAGTTGACTGAGCACTTCGTCGACTAAACCCTCTTCGACAAGCGGCGCTAGACGTTGCGGGACTTTCAATGGCTACTCCGTAAAAGCTTGCCCCTCAGAAAAAAAGGCGCGCGTCAGCGGGACCCCAGACTAGGCAAGTACCTACACTTTACCCGATTGAGCGAAAAGCCCCGCTTTGGCCACACCCCTCAGCCGCGCCAACGGCGATACCCGTAGGGCCGATATTGGGGATACCTGACGACCGGGACGACCACGGTTGGATAAGGAGCCACGTACACAGGGTAGGCAGGTCTGTATGCGTACCCTGAACCATAACCGTAACCATACACCGCCGCCGGAGGGCCATAGGCCACACAGCCTGTCAGCAACAACAGCACCCCAACCACCATACCGCGCAAGGCTCTCATGGACTGATTCCGTTACTGAGTTGAACACAGCCCTAGCTTAGGGCTGTTATTCGACGAGCGTCAGGGGTGTAGCCAGTGCAATCTGTTTCGATCGATTTCAGGTGCTTTCAGCGAGTTTTTTAGCCTTTTTTATTTCGAGATCCCAGTGCCGCCTCGACTGCCAGCGCTACCGCCGCCAGCGCTGCATCGTCGCCCCTAACCGAAGACAGCATCAAACCAACCGCCTGTTCACCGGCGCTGTGGCAAGGCAAGCTAAACGAGCAACCGTCTAAAAAGTTAAAGGCAAAGGTATTGCGCAACATCTGGCCATTCGCCTTGAAGAAAGCCTCATCCGAGGCCTCGAGCTTGGCGATCTCTGGTGCGATCGTTGGCGTGGTGGGGCACAACACTGCATCAAACCCTTCGAGCGCAAGCTCTACTCTTGCAATCCAGTCAAGCCGGTTGTCAAGCATGGCAAGATATTGCTGCGCGGTCACTGGCGCCCCTAACGCGATACGCGCTGCCACGCGGTGATCAAAGCCTTCTTTAGACTTGGCCAGACGCGCATGGTGCACGGCATAGGCCTCGATCGGCGATAGCCCACCTGGCGCATTGAGCTTAGGGATTTCACCCAACTCCGTTAAAGGGATCTCGATGATCTGCGCACCTGCAGCCGACAGCGCCGAGACGCTGCGCGCAAAGGCTTTCGCAACCGTGTCATCCAAGCCATCTAGCAAGGTCGTTTGTGGCAGCGCAAAACGCATACCGGACAGAGGGCGGCGCTTCACATTCAGCATTGCGCCCGACAATACCCCATCGACAGTCAGGCAATCTTGCACACTGCGCGTCATGGCGCACACGGTGTCGAGCGAACGGGCCAGCTCAAGCGCCCCCGTCAGCGGCACGCGAAACTGAGAACTTTTAAAACCAACGATGCCGCATAGCGCCGCGGGTACACGAATCGAGCCGCCCGTATCAGAACCCAAGCCCGCCACCGCCAAACCTAACGCGACCGACACGGCAGCGCCCGAGGACGAGCCGCCGGGCACACGGGCAACTTGGGTATCTGTAGGATTAACTGGGGTACCGTAATGAGGATTGATACCGATCCCTGAAAACGCGAATTCGGTCATATTGGTTTTGCCAATAATGGCCGAGCCGGCAGCACGCAGTCGTGCAATGGCGGGGGCATCATGCGTTTGCACTGGTTCGCCCTTGCACACGATTGAACCTGACATCGTGGTTTCGCCTGCCACACCGTACAGGTCTTTAATCGAAACAGGCAAACCAGCCAAGGCCGGTTGCTCAAGCCCCACCGCCTGAGCCGCATCCGCTTGACGCGCCACCGCTAGTGCCGCCTCTGGATACAGCTTCGTGAAGACACTTTTAGCCGACGCCTTGGCAGCATTTTCTAAGGCTTGCGAGACAAGCGCTTCGCGCGTTGTTTCACCACGTGCGAGACGGGCGTTGAGCTGATCGATGGTATGTGTGATGTGTGTCATGATGAATGAAGAGCGAAAGTGTTAGAAAAATTATGGCCTCATAAAGGGGCCGCCTAAAAAACTAACGTCACGCCACCAACGGCAGTACGTCAACCGAGTAGCGATGTTTGATGCTGCGCTTGCGCCTCGGGTCGCGAATTTCGAGTTCCATTTGGGCGGCCGCGCGAATCCCCTCACCCTTGGCGTTTGGGATTGCACCCAGCGTGCCACATGACACAAAACTACCTTCATCGATATGCGGCCCAGCAAAGCAGCCGTTACGCAAAGATTCGAGGGGTCGAATCGAAGCAAACGTGCCCTTCTGGTAGTCAACCCACTTACCGTCTTCAAAAATACGTGACACCAGTTCGAGTTCGTCTTGGTAAGCCGAGACGTCAGACCAGCGCCAGGCTGCGGTACCTGTCGGCTTCGGACATAACTGTTTAGACACGGCAATCGAATACGTTTCAACGCGACGGTCGGTATGATCAGAGCCAACAGTCAACCACCACTCGCCCTCTGCGTAAAACAACACCGGCTCGACTTCGCCTGAGCTATCGGGGCCGACCACTTCAATGGTTTCAGCTTGCGTGAGCAACAGTGTGCTACCGCGGTAGTACAACGGCACAGTCGACGGCGCCGGCACACCAATTAAGCCAAGCTCATGAATGTGGTGCTCGATCGCTGCCGCATCACGGCCTGTCCAGCCAGCAATCACATAATGCCTCGGGGCAACGGCGGCTAGCGTTGTGGTAATCGTGCCATCAGCACCAACCGCTTCGCAAGAAAAATACAGGTGGGTTTTCATCATGATGAGTTGAACAATAAGAGGATAAAAAAGTTTAATGGAAGGCGCGGAAATCGTCCCCGATTAGGGCGAGCAAGCAATTAAGACAACGCTGCGGGCAACCACAAGGCAATCGACGGGAACACCATCAAAATAACGATGGCCAACATGTACACAAACATAAACGGCATCACACCAGAAAAAACATCGGTGATCGGCCCTGGCTGTCGCCGCATGCCTTGCAAGACGTACAGCACCGTGCCATCCGGCGGGCTAATCATGGCGATCTCGACCAACATCGTAATCACGACACCAAACCAGATTGGATCGTAGCCGAGCGCCGTGACCACCGGAAACAGCAACGGGACGGTGCAAATCACCATCGACAAGCCTTCCATGAAGGTGCCGAGGGCTAAGTAAAAGCCAATAATCACTAACATGATCGCCCAACCTGGTAGGGGCAAACCTGTTAAGAACTTTGCCAACATTTGTGGCACACCTAAAGACGACAGAATGTAGTTCAACACGTAGGCGCCAAACAAAATCAGCGCAATCATCGAGGTGGTGCGCGCTGTCGCATGCAGTGACTCAGAGATCATTTTCCAGTTTAGTTTGCGATCAACCAGCGCCAAGATCAAACTGCCCGCCACTCCCAACGCAGCAGATTCGGTTGGCGTGGCCAGGCCCGCATAAATGGTGCCCAGCACGAGCCCAATTAACAAGGTGGTTGGCAATAAGTCTGACAAGCTCGCGACCTTGTGTCGCCAGGTCACACCTATCGCGTTGGGATCAGCTCGTAACTTGAGCTTGAAACTGTAGTAAAGAATCACCAACACAAATAAGAGCACCACCAAAATACTCGGGCCAATGGCAGCGATGTAAAGCGCACCGACTGAAGTTTCGGTAATCAAACCGTAAATAATGAACGTGATGCCTGGCGGGATCAGGTTGCCTAAAGCCCCGCCCGCAGCAAGCGAACCCAGTACTAACTTTGGTGGGTAATGACTTTTTTCAAAATACGGCAAGGCGACCGAGCCCATCGTTGCCGCCGTTGCCACGCTTGAACCCGCCACCGCAGAAAACACGCCACAGGCCAGAATATTGGTGTGCAGTAAGCCACCGGGCATACGCCCCATCCAAACGTTCAAGCCACGATACAGGCGCTCAGACAAACCCGCGCGCAGCATGATCTCGCCCATCAATAAAAAGAGCGGTACCGACACCAAGACAAAGTTGGTCGACGGCGCCCAGATCATCTCACCGAGAAAATTCCAAAACGGACGGTCTGACAACGAAAAGCCCGCCAAGAGCGCAAGCGACGAGAGCGCAGCACCGACGTAGATACCACCCGCAAAAAAACCGGCAAACGCCCCTAATACCGCCAATAGCGCCCACCAAGGCACCGTCGTAGCGGATAGGGCCGCGGCACTATCGGCACCGCCAAATAAGCTAGCACCACCAATCACGATCGCCATGATCACAATGAATACGATCGCAATCATTTACTGCCCTGTTTGTGAGTAGACGAATAGCCAGGCGCCTGCATATGTGCTTGTGCCTCGGCAACCGCTTCGAGTGTTTCAGCGGCTTCGTCTTCGTAAGTACGCGCCATTAAGGCACGATCCATGGCGACAAGATCGCCACGCATTAACTGCCCGACTGAACGCAGCGCCAGAGCAAGCGCTGCGAGCAATAGCAAGACAAAGCCTGATGCCCACAAGCCCTGCGGTACCACCAACGGTGTGCGTAACGTGGTGAGATCCGTGGCGTTAAACGCAAACGAATCGTTGGCAATTGAAACCGCACCGTACACATAAAATCCGGTCGATACCAACAAGGCCAGCAATGAAGCTAAATGTAACCACACGCGCACACGCAGAGGCATACGCTGCACCAAGACATCGATGCGCACATGACCGCGCTCAAACAGTGTGCCTGCCAACCCCCAGCTCATCCCAACCGCCATCAGATAGCCGGTTAGCTCAGTGGTGGATTCGGTTGAAAAACCCAGAAACTTTCGAGCAAAAATATCAAAACAGATCAGCACCGTGATCAGTAGATAGCAAAAGCCCGCTATCCACATCGCACGGCGACTGAGCCATTCAAGACCGTGATACATACTTACTTACCAGCGGTGTATTTCACCCCAGTAATCGGTGCGATCACCTCGTTGTAAACCACACCGCAACGGTCGCCGCAACGCTTAACCCAGGCTGGCAAGACGGTTTCAGCCAAACTGGTCTGAATCATGCCTGCCTCGTTTGGCTGTGCCTTGACTTCTGCCATGGGTTTCTTGACCAACGTGGCCAGCTTGCCCGAGCATCCGTCTGCGCGGCCCACGTTGCAGGCTACGCCGTCTTCAGTTGCATCTTCGCCAAGCTTCCATTGCGCATTTTCAATCGCCGCAAAGGTCTTTTCGAATTCAGCACGAATCGACGGTTCAAGTTTGTTCCACCAGGCTAAATTGACAAAGTAGCCAGCGGTCGACCACGATAAAGATAAGGTGTACAGATGTGTTGTGACCTCTGGCCACTTCACACCGTTACCCGAACCCGAACCGGTGATACCGCAATCGACGGTGCCACGCTCAAGCGCTGTGTAGACCTCACCAAAGGCCAACGACACAGGTTGTCCGCCCAGTGCTTTCACCAAGTCACCTGCAGACGGGCCGTTGATGCGAACTTTTAGACCTTTCAAATCAGCTAACGAAGCGATTGGCTTGCGACAGAACAGCATTTGCCCTGAAAACGGATAGGTCGCAACCAGTTTGATTCCAAGCTTTTCGAGCTCTTTGTTTGCAACCGGCATCATGGCATCAGCGACTTTACGCGCTTGCTTAATGCTTGGATTCAAGCCAGCCAGGTCAATGCCGTCGAGCATGGGCACATCGCCCGATACCGTGGTGAGCGGACCTGCGGCGATATCTACTTGACCCGAACGCACCAGCCTCAAGACTTCAGGACCGTTAACGTTGCGCTCTGGCCAAGACGACAAGGTGATTTCAACGCGCCCGTTGGTAGCCGCTTTGAGCCCGTCGCGCAACATGGGTTGATCCACCTGGGTGTACTGTGGAATTGTGGGCGATACCTGAGTGATCGCTTGCACCGCAATCTTAGGGCCAGTGGCAGCGGTCTGGGCCGACACGCTTGATAACTGCATTGCAGCAAACAGGGCTGTGACCATCACTGATCGGTTTAACACGTTCATCTATAAGCTCCTAAAAATATGACACCAAAAAAAAGAAATGACTGGCCCATGCGGATCCATTGGGGACTTTGCTTTGGCAGGCATTAGGCGATGCTAATAAAGATTACCAAACAACGACTAAAAACTGGCCAGACTATTATTCGTTAAATCGGTCACAAGCATTGAACCTGGTGCGTGCGTTAAACAAAACGCAGGCTTCATCGCCATCGCCACAGATTGCGGTGTGACGCCACAGGCCCAAAACACGGGCATCTCATCATCACGGATGGTGACCGACTCACCAAAATCAGGTTTATTGATATCTTGGATTCCAATTAAATGCGGCAGGCCGATATGCACCGGTGCGCCGTGCACACTCGGAAACCGTGACGTGACTTGCACGGCACGCACGATATCAGCCGGGCGCATCGGGCGCATCGACACCACCATTGGGCCATGAAACACACCCGCTGGCGTGGTGGCAATATTGGTGCGGTACATGGGGACGGTGCGCTGCTCTTCGATATGACGCAGGGGGATACCGGCTTCAATCAGCGCCTGCTCGAACGAAAAAGAGCATCCCAAGACAAAGCTCACTAAATCATCGCGCCACTGGCTGGCGATATCGTAGGGCTCATCCACCAACAAGCCATCCTTGTAGACGCGATAGCGGGGAATGTCGTAACGAATATCGACGTCTTCGCCCAGGCTGGGCAACATTGGGTTGCCTGGCTCGGATACCGCCAAAATTGGACAGGGCCGTGGATTGCGCTGACAAAACAACAAAAAATCACTTGCTAAGTCTTTGGGTAAGACCATCAAGTTGCCTTGCACATTGCCTGGAGCGACGCCGGCTGTGTGGCCGCGGGCCTCGCCGCTGCGACTGCGCAACCGGGCTTGATGCCCAGGGTTGACGGCTAGTGTGGACAACGCTGCTTGGCTGACCGCTTTGGGCAGACTGAGGTCATTCATCGGGGCACCTTTAAATAAATGAGAATCACTCGCAACATTGATAAAACCACCTCAATAAAGACCAATTACAACACTAATCAACACCCGCAAACGCGCACAAACCAAAGTAGTTATCGAGCGACGCCCACCAGCAGCACCCTAAATCAGCCCGGATTTTCTTTTGGACGCACCCGATTGCGTGCGCCTGAGTTTGGCTTGAGGGCGGCACTGAGTCAAGTATCTAGTGCCGCCCCTTTCGGAGCAGCGACACTGGAACGACACCTTTTTGCCAACGACCTGCTACGATAAGCGCTCATTTTCTTAAGGCATTTGACCATGGCAAACTCTAAACCTGCAAAGCTCCACGAACGTTTGAAACAGCCTGGGCTGGTAACCGCCCCCGGCGTCTACGATATGGTGTCACTACGACTGGCAGACAGCTTTGGCTTTGATGCCTTATACATGACTGGCTTTGGCGCGGTCGCCTCACATTTGGGCTTACCTGATGCGGGCCTGGCCACCTATAGCGATATGGTTGGGCGCGTCGGCGCAATGGCCAAAATGGCACGCACGCCCCTAATCGCCGACGGCGACACCGGCTACGGTGGCTTGTTAAATGTGCGCCACACTGTGCAAGGCTATGAACTTGCTGGTGCCTCAGCGATTCAACTCGAAGATCAAGAATTTCCTAAAAAATGCGGTCATACGCCAGGCCGCCGGGTGATCCCCATGGCGGATATGGTCAAAAAAATTAAAGTGGCTGTCGAGGCACGTCAGTCAAAAGACTTTTTGATTATTGCGCGTACAGATTCGCGCACCACGCTTGGCCTGGATGAGGCTTTGCGACGTGCCGAGGCCTATGCCAAAGCGGGTGCCGACATTTTGTTTGTCGAATCACCCGAGACCGAAGAAGAAATGCGCAAAATTGGCGCGTCATTTGATTTGCCGCAATTGGCAAATATGGTCGAAAAAGGCCGTACTCCCGTCTTGAGCAAAGCCGATCTTGAAGCACTTGGTTTTAAATTGGCGATATTTCCGGTGACAGCCCTGCTAGCAGGCGTGCAAGCCATGACCAAGGTTTATCAGCATTTTAAAAGTACAGGTTCATCGACGAACAACCCAGTTGACTTGTATGACTTTACTGACCTGACCAAATTGATGGGCTTTGAAGAGGTTTGGGAGTTTGACAAGCGTCATGCCGATTGAGCGCAAGCAAAATTTAACCCCACTGCCCTCACAACATCTTAGCTGTGAAAACCGTACAATTACGCATGAAGCCGGCAGTCTGTGTTGGTTTTGTTGTCGAACTTAATCAAAGTTTCGTTACAACGATACGCCGTTTCACCACACGCCATTTTGCTCACAAAGCATTTTTATTTTCAGGATAACGCTATGAAAACCACACGTCGCCAATTCATCATTTATTCAGCCGCCGGTCTGGCCACCTTGCCTCTTGCACAACAAGCTAACGCGCAAGCAATGCTCGGCGAAGCCGAACCTCAAGCGGTTGGATTGGGCTACAAAGCCTTGGCCACAGCAGTCGACAAGGCCAAGTTTCCAAAGTACGCCGATGGCCAAGTTTGCAGTAACTGCCAGCTGTACGTGAGTAAATCACCCGAAGCCGGCACCTGTGCGATCTTCCCCGGCAAGCTTGTTGCCGGGCCAGGATGGTGTAACGCTTGGGTCAAAAAAGCTTAAGCGACTACAGATCAAAAAAAAACCGCTGCACTGCAGCGGTTTTTTTGTAGGGTCAAACTTTACTGAGCCACAACACGCGCGTCGGTGCCTGCACCTTCGATATAAACCTTTTGTCCAACATGAAAGTTACCTGTCGGTTGCGTCACAGTCACTAACACGCCACTGCTGGTGCGAACAAAAATTTGTTGGCCGGCAATTGGCTTGTCGTAATGTTTTTGAATTTCGTTACCACCGACAGCACCGCCCACTGCACCAAGTACCATCGCCACGGCTTTGCCTGTGCCCGAGCCGATCAACGCGCCGACACCCAAGCCACCCAGTGCGCCAATTACAGCTCCCACGCCGGTTTCGTGATTATTCGCAATTTGTGTTGCGCTGATTTGTTGGATCACACCCGAGCGAATTTCAAGCGGCGCGCTAGGCGTCGTGGGCGCACAAGCGGTCAAGCCTAGCGTGAAGAGAACGGTAACTGTGCCTGCGACGATTCTTTTGAACATAGGGAGTCTCGATTGAGAAATTTGATAAAAAAACAACAAAAGGTTGCCGCATTGTACTTCCAAGTTATGATTCAGCTTCGTTATACAGCAGTATCCTTCTGAGGTATTGTTTGACCCCAAGACAACGATTGCGACGCCTTCGGCCCCTTATTTTTTCGCCTGACCCGGCGAAGCTTCACGGAAAAGTATGATGAAAAAACAAATCGCACTGCTTTGCCTGGCAGTCGCCAGCGCAACCGTCTCGGCGCAACAAGCACCGGCAGCCACCACCACCACCGAAAAATTTGTCACGATGTGTGCCAACACAGCAGACGTGGCCGCTCAAAACTTTTGCAATGGCTACGGTCAAGGTGTCTACGAAACCTATCTCGTCACCCGCCATCCTAAAAACGCCCCCGGCTTTATTTGCGCGCAAAACTCGACACTGACACGCCAAGAGCACATCAATAACTTTATGAAATGGTCAGCCTCACACCCTCAGTACAAACAAGCATCTGCGTCGGATACGATTTTGCGCTATTTGGGCGAAACGTTTCCTTGCAAAAGCTAAAGACCTTTAGAGCTTCGCGCTCGATGCCTGACATTGTTACGTTTAAGGATTAATGATGAAAAAAATTCTATTAGCTTTACCCGTTTGCGCAGCACTGACGCTGGGCGGCTGTTCTAACATGAACAACACGCAACAACGCACACTCTCGGCTGGTGCAATCGGTGCTGCTGCAGGTGCGGGCATTGCGCTGATCGCCGATGGCAACCCAATTTGGGGCGCTTTAGGTGGTGCTGCAATTGGCGCAATCGGCACCTATGTGTACGACAAACATGAGCAGCAAAAATCTAACTAAGTGAATTGACTTTAGGTTGATTTTTCCAGCGTCGGTGCATCCACCACCACTGCTCTGGATGTCTCACAATGGCTAACTCAAGCGCCTGATTAAAGGCGCGGGTATTGCGCTTGATTTCGGCCCCCACATCATCATCTTCGATGGGAATCAGTGGGGGTAAAAACTGCAACACGTGCGTGCCATCGGGTTCACGCCATGAGGCGGCCGGCAACACCGGCGCACCCGTCGCCAGGGCGATCAACGCCATACTTTTATAAGTACCCGCGGCATAACCAAAAAACTCAACTTCAATGCCCTCGGGCCGCCTCGCGTATTGGTCAAACGGAAACACAATGGCGTCACCGCGCTCAAGAGTCTCAACAATTTCATCCAGAGAACCGCGACGCCCCACCACACCAAAACCTGCTTGGTTAAAGCGGCGAGTGAGCAAATCACTCAGCCATTTTGGCTTAATGGGCCGACGCAAAAAATGAATACGGCCCTTGACCTGCGGAAAGTGTTCGATTCCGGCAATAGTCGAGACCTCAAAATTACCGAAGTGCCCAGTCAATATCAGCACGCCCTTGCCAGCCTCGAAGGCCTGAATCATCTCGGGTACGCCTTCGACTTTGACGACATCTTTTTTTTGCTGCATCGACAAAAATCTAAATTGCAATAATTCTTTGAGTAGCTTGAGTAAATGTCCGTAATGCGCTTGCGCGAGCAATTTGATTTGCTGCTGACTCACTTGTGCACCGTAGACACGATTTAAATTATCTAAAATGACTTGGCGTCGATAAGGTAACCAGCGATAGGCAAAACGCCCTGCAGGACTCGGCTCAATAACTCTGGGTACGCGCAACGCCACTGCCGTCGCCGATAAGGGCGTATGCGTCAACGACAACTTGATCTCGGCAACCAAATGCAGACCCAATACAATTTGAGCCGCCTGACTGGCGACCACCTGCGGCGCGCCATACGCGTCACGCACCACCGAGAAATCCATTGCGGTAATGGTATTGAGGGCGGTCTCGCGCGGAAACAGTTTTAAACACGCCTCTTTTGCGGCAAAGCGTGCAGCAAGGCTGGCGATACGCCCAGCGCCCTCGCCTGCATCGGCGAGCTCTTGCGCCGAAAACAGTTTTTCGAGGTCACCGGGCAAGGCCTCGACCAAGCGGGCAATGCGCGCGATTTCAACCGTGTCAACCGCGCAGCCATCGGGCAACGCGTCAGGCTGAACCGTCGACGCAACCACTCTATTGAATCGCGCGCAGTAACAACGCGCCGTTGGTACCGGCAAACCCACGGCACAACACCAACACCACATCACTGCGTGGCGCGCGCGTTTGCTGAGACACGTTTAGCCCCCGGCATGAATCAGCAAGCTGCTCAAGCGTGGCGATGCCCGGCACCACCTTGCGGCGACACGCCTCAAGGCCCACGGCAACATCCAACAAACCTGAGGCTGCAAACAGATGGCCAACCGACCATTTAAAACCCGTCACAGGCGGCATATCGTCGCCAAATACACGCAACAGCGCCGCTGTTTCTGAAGCATCTGATTCTTGCGTACCGTTGCCATGCGCCACAATCATACCGACCTCTGCGGGGGTCAAGTGCGCATCTGCCAAGGCTAATTCGATCGCACGGCTCAGGCCATCGCCATCGGCACGAATACAAAACAACCCCTCACCTTCAGAGGCATCACCGCCCCCCAAGTATTCGCCCAAGACGATCGCACCGCGCGCATGCGCTGAGGCTTCAGTTTCAAGCACCAGCGCGGCGGCGCCTTCACCAAGCAAGCAACCATCATGGCGTTGATCAAAGGGTCGTAAAAGGTCTTTACCAATCAAACCGACGCGATCAAGATACAACAAGGTTTGCGGCTCAATCGGGGCATCATGACCCACTGCCACGACGCGCTCGGCATCGCCCTCACGCAGCGCCCAAGCGCTTTCAATCACTGACAAAATCCCGCTGGAGGTGTGATTGGTAATGCAACCATTTGGCCCTTTAAGCTGATGGCGGATACTAATATGACACAGCACGT
Organism: Bordetella parapertussis; assembly: GCA_945911685.1. Classification (GTDB taxonomy): domain Bacteria; phylum Pseudomonadota; class Gammaproteobacteria; order Burkholderiales; family Burkholderiaceae_B; genus Zwartia; species Zwartia parapertussis_K. The sequence goes on along the minus strand of CAMEAW010000008.1, from coordinate 9,609 downwards.
TGTTCGGTAACGATTTAAGCAACCACATCGGGTTGACCATATTCGATAACTCACGACCAAAGCCATTCAAATCATTTTTGGTTTCGGCCATCAGGGGGAAAAAGTCGTAATTGACTTCAAAAGCGCCTCCACCCGAGCCCACATAACAACCGGTTTGATCCGCATAGTGCGCGGCGGCGCTTTCATCTAGCGCTTCGCGCCACGCTGGCAAGCCTGCTTGCTCGATCGCCTGACCGCCTGCATAGATCCCAAACACATCCGAACGACGTACCAGCTTGAGTAACTTACGATCACCGAGCAGCTTGCCGCCGTTGTAATCGGGTACTTCGGCCGCCAAACGACCTTGAAAAGGTTCGGCATCAAAGCTTGTAATCGGCGCGAGGGCCGAGCGCCCAGCCAATAAGGCTTCAACGATGCTTCCTGGATCGGTGCCTGCTCCGCAGATTGCGCCATTTCCTGTAATTACGATGCGACTCATCACACTCACCGTCCTGAGGCGACAAGCGCCGCTGTTTCTTCGGGATGCCGGAAGGCCAGGCAACTATTGCTACCCCCAAATCCTAAGGAATTTGAAATGGCCATCCCGATACGCTGCTCACGCGGCCTATCACGCACAATATTGACGTCGCAGTCAGGGTCAACCTGCTGCAAATTGGCGTTGGGCGGCATCAAGCCATCACGAATCGCCAACGCGCAAAGCCCGGCTTCGACCGCGCCGGCGGCAGCAATCAGATGCCCCGTCACGCTTTTCGTTGAGCTCACACCAACATCGTTGACCCTTGCGCCAAACACCGCCTTGACCGCGGCGCATTCGCTACGATCGTTCATGGGGGTAGACGTACCATGGGCATTCAAATAATCGATATCAGCGATGTCGGCGCCGGCATCAGCAATCGCCCGACGCATCGATTGAATCGGTCCGTCACCCGAGGGATGAGAATCTGTAATGCGATACGACGACAGAGAATTACCGTCTCCTGCAAGCTCGGCGTAAATCGTTGCGCCGCGCTGTACGGCTGAGTTCCATTCTTCAAGGACTAAAAAGCCAGCGCCCTCACCCAGCACAAAACCATTTCGGGTCAGGTCAAAGGGGCGACTCGCGCGCTCGGGGTTGTCATTGTCGGGCGACACCGCCGACAACAGACAAAAGCCAGACAAACCGACCGGCGAAATCATTGAGTCAAACCCCCCCGTCAACACCCGATCGGCTAGGCCACGTCGAATCAGTCGCATCGCCGTGCCGATGGCCTGACCACCCGAGGCGCAAGCGGTATGCACGGTTGAGGCGTAACCCCTAATACCAAACCGGCGCAACAACAGGGCAATACCCGCGGTAGACAAACTACGGCTAAACGCCATGACGTCATTGGCAATCGGTTCGCCGAGCAACGCGCTCGCGACAAACTCGCCCTCAGGCGCGGCAGCACTTTGCACCGCGGCAATTTCTTGGTGCGCCACAGTCATCATGCCTGCCCCCACCACACAACCCCAACGTGCCGCATCTTGCTGCGTGGGACGCACACCGGCATCTGCGATCGCCTGATCGGCCGCAGCCAAGGCAAAACGATGCGCTCGGCTTGCGTACTTCAAGAGCTTGCGATCGTCAATCTGTGGCAAATCGTCAAAGCCTTTGACCTCGGCTGCGATACGGGTTGAAAACCCCGACGCATCAAAAATTGTGATGGGCCCAGCACAGCTACGAGCCGTTTTGATACGCGCCCAAGTTGAGGCTGCGTCAAGGCCGGCAGGGGTCACGAGCCCGATACCTGTAATCGCAACGCGACGTCGTGTGATCATGCAGTTTCTCCGGCAGGCACAAAATACATTTTGGCACCCGCAATTGTTTTACCCTCGGCCTGCGCAGTCAGCTTGACCATGTAGGGTTCGAGGTCGTCTGAGCCAGGCGCTGCCAACTGAGCCGACAGCACCAAGGTGGCACCCGGCGCCGTAAACGCACGCACTTTGACATTGGTAATACGCGTCAGCCGCAGTGCCACGCCGCCGGCGGCGTGGGCGCTTACGCGCAGAGCCAACTGCAACAGCGCATCTAGTAATAAGGTCGCCGGAAACACTGGGCGGCGTGGAAAATGATCTTCAAAAAAAGCGGCCTGAGCAGGCACTGCAAGCTGCGCCTGAAGGTGCTCAGGGGTTGAGGCGGGCAAATCCGTTAAAGCAGCCCGGGCAACGCCCTTAAACGCCCCCACGGCTCGACCCGAAGTGCTGAGCAGGGCAAAGTCAGCCGCCAACGCTGCCGGGTCGTCAAACGCGTGAATGTCGAGCATCGAGCCCACGGTATCAGCTAGTTCAAGCACCACACGGCCCTTTACCAGAGCGTGGCCACGATACACAATCGACTCAGCATCGCAGGACTCAATGTCAACGATAAGCTCGAGGGTGTCGCCGGGCTTTGGCAACGCAAAAATCTTTGTATCACCCGCCAAGGCCGCTACCGGCCGATGGCTGAAACCAAGCGTAGACATCGCAACCCAAGCCGCCAGTTGCCCCAGCGCCTCGGCCACTAAACTAGCTGGAAAGTGTTCAATATTGGCAGGGATTGTGTAGAGGCCGCACACACGTGTGACCCCTTGGACTTGAGTGATCTGATCAACAAAGGAAAAAGCAGCAAAGCGACCAGTGGGCGCGGGGGCATTCGCCCGCGCCGTACTCAAGACCATCAGCCAGCGGCTTGTGAAGCGCGCTGCGCACGAATCACGAGCTTGCAGAAGGTTTCGGGCGTATACAACCGCGCGATGTGATCTACGCGCATCGGCAAGGTGAAGCGTGAGGCGTCGATTTCAGACAAATACTCACGCAAACGTGCCACGCCTTTTTCAGTCAGAACACCGCCTTGTTCGAACTCGGCCACGGGCATATCGCCGCGCACGTCTTCGATGATTTTGCCGCGTGGCACCTTGATTTTGAAGGCGCGTTCGAGGCGAAACACCATGTCAAGAAAATCGATCGATTCGGCGTCAAGGCCCTCGATAAGGGATACATCGAGTTTGATGTCATCTACATCACAACCGAGGGCATCTGCCATCGTTTTTTGGACGGTTGGGAACACCGCCATGATTTCTTCTTTCGAGATGACTGCTTCAGCCATAATTAGCTCCGAATATGAGGTAAGCGCGCGTTATTTTAACTCAAGTATAGGGAAATCCCCCCTTGGCTGGCGCTTACACCTCGGGCGCCTTCGGCCAAAAACTCAGGCCATCTTGAAGCCACCATCCACATACAGGATCTGACCGGTGACGTAACTCGCCATATCTGAGACCAAAAAAGCCACCACATTGGCAACTTCTTGGGCCTGCCCATACCGCTTAAGTAATATTTTAGTTTTAACCTCATCGTCGGCCAGGTCACGCACCTGCTGCGACATTTCGGTATCAATCACACCTGGCGCCACGGCATTGACCAAGATTTTGCGTGAGGCCAGTTCTACAGCCAAGGCGCGCGTCACAGCATCGACCGCGCCTTTGCTGGCTGCGTAGTTCGCCTGCCCACGCCCTGCCTTATTGCCTGCTACAGACGACAAATTGACAATGCGCCCGGCGCGCTGAGACATCATGAACGGGATGACCGGGCGGGTCACATTAAAGACCCCGCCAATGTTGGTGTTGAGCACATCTGAGATCTCAGTATCTTCCATGACGGCCAACAGATTGTCGCGCACAATGCCGGCGTTATTGACCAAGATATCAATGCGCTCGCAGCGCTCGGCCACCGCGTTGACAGCCTCAATGCAGGCCGCAGAATCACTCACATCGACCTGCAAGGCCGTGGCTTTGCCGCCGGCAGCTGTGACGCTGGCAACAACCTCTTGCGCAGCGGCCTCGTTACCACGATAGAAAAAATTGACGTCTGCGCCCTGGGCTGCAAGTAACTCGACAATGGCACGCCCAATCCCGCGCGAGCCACCGGTCACGATCGCAACCTTACCCGCTAAGCCTGATTCAAAACTCATTACATTCAACCCGAAATTGAAAAGCCGCCGTCCACCACCAAGGTGTGGCCGTTGATCCAGGCCGCCTCTGGCAAGCAAAGCAAGTACACGGCATCGGCCACATTGGTGGGCAACAAACTTGGGCCGGCTGGCGTACGGGCGGCAAACTCAGACAAAACTTGATCGCGGTTTGGAAAGTGACTCAGCGCATCGGTGTCAACGACCCCTGCCGAAACGGTGTTCACCCGGATCCCCTGTGGGCCAAGCTCTTGCGCCAGGGTGCGCACCAACGCCTCAAGCGCGGCCTTCGAGGCACCAATAAACCCATAGTGTGGCATGGCACGCTGGGCGCCCAAACTGGACATCGCCACAATACGGCCGCCATTTTTCATGAGTGGCAACGCTTTTTGCGCAAGCAAATTGACCGCGAAGGCGTTGGTTTCAAGGCACCAGCGAAAATGTTTTAGGCTCATTTCCATGGCAGGCTTGAGCACGCCCGAGGCTGCGTTACTAATGACGATATCTAATTGACTAAATTCTTTAGTAATCACCTCAAACATCTCGACCACGCTGTCGGGTACACCGACGCTAGCCTGCACGGCAATCGCACGCCGCCCCATGGCACGCACCTCGGCGCAGACGGCCTCAGCTTCGTCAAAACTGTTGTAGTAATTGGCGATGATGTCACAACCAGCCGCGGCCAGTTTTAAGGCACAGGCACGGCCGATACCGCGGGCGGCTCCGGTCACAAGGGCAACTTTGCCAAGTAAGGGCTGACTCATGGTGGTGGGGTGACTCCGGTCATACAAAGGTAAGCAAACAGAAAGAAAAGATAAGCGAACAGAAAGAAGTAAAGTTTAACAAGAAGTGGCCGAAGGCTATGAGGCGCACGACCGTGCAACCATCTTACAATGAGATTAAGCTCGTATTTTGAGCAGTTTTTAGCGTTATCGGCAATTTACGTTTAAGTCACCCTTTCGTGCCCCCACCGCCCAGATATCTATAAAGGATCTTGTATGTCTAAGCAGCCTCCAATGCCCGTTATCCCCAGTGTGGTCTCGCATTGGATTCACAATCAAGCTGTCACAACCGCCGGCGCACGTGCGCAAGACGTCTTTAACCCAGCCACCGGGCAAGTGGCGCGCAAAGTTGAGCTCGCTAGCTTAGACACCGTCAAGTCTGCCGTTGACAGTGCAAAAAAAGCATTTGCCTCTTGGGCTGATACGCCTCCGATTCGTCGCGCCCGCATCATGAATAACTTTTTGGCCCTGCTCAACGAACGCAAAGACGAGCTCGCCTCGATCATCACCCAAGAGCATGGCAAGGTATTTACCGACGCACAGGGTGAGGTCATGCGCGGCATCGACATCGTTGAGTTCGCCTGTGGCATGCCACAGCTCTTGAAAGGCGATTTCACCGATCAAGTCTCAACCGGCATCGATAACTGGACACTGCGTCAACCCTTGGGCGTGGTCGCAGGCATCACGCCGTTTAATTTTCCGTGCATGGTGCCGTGCTGGATGTTTCCGGTGGCCATCGCAGCAGGTAACTGCTTTATTTTGAAGCCCAGCGAGCGCGATCCTTCTGCCTCAATCTTTATGGCGCAGCTTTTTAAAGAGGCGGGTCTGCCCGACGGCGTCTTTAACGTCGTGCAAGGCGATAAAGTCGCAGTCGATGCACTACTCGAGCACCCAGATGTCAAAGCCATTAGCTTTGTGGGCTCAACACCGATCGCACAATACATTTATCAGCGCGGCGCCGATTTAGGCAAGCGCGTGCAAGCGTTAGGCGGCGCCAAAAATCATATGGTGGTCATGCCTGATGCCGATATCGATCAAGCGGTAGATGGCTTGATTGGCGCAGCCTATGGCTCTGCTGGCGAGCGCTGTATGGCGATTTCGGTGGCCGTGCTGGTGGGCGATGTAGCTGACAAAATCGTACCCTTGCTCGCAGCACGTGCCAAAACGCTCAAAATCAAAAATGGGCTTGAGCTCGACGCCGAAATGGGCCCTATCGTGACACGTCAGGCACTCGAGCGTATTGAAGGCTATATCGAAGTCGGCGTCAACGAAGGCGCCAAACTTGTCGTCGACGGGCGCGGGATAAAAGTACCTGGTCACGAGCAAGGCTTTTTTACGGGCGGCAGTTTGTTTGACCACGTCACCCCATCGATGCGCATTTATAAAGAAGAAATTTTTGGCCCCGTACTCGGTTGTGTACGCGTCAAAGACTTTGGCGAAGCGGTTGACCTCATCAACGCCCACGAATTTGGTAATGGCGTATCTTGTTACACACGCGACGGTAACGTGGCACGCGAATTTGGTCGCCGCATTCAAGTCGGCATGGTCGGGATCAATGTGCCGATTCCGGTACCGATGGCGTGGCATGGTTTTGGTGGCTGGAAGAAAAGCCTGTTCGGCGATATGCACGCGTATGGTGAAGAAGGCGTACGTTTCTACACCAAACAAAAATCGATCATGCAGCGTTGGCCCGAAACCATCGGCAAGGGTGCTGAATTTGTGATGCCGACCGCGAAGTAGAAAAATGTTTGAGTCGTCTTGGTGCCTCGCCAGGCAGCAAGACGGCTCAGCGTACCCAACAATTTTTTGTAACCTTGACTAGCTTTCTCAGCTAGCAATCTACCTAAGCACAATCAGCGTTCAATGACAAAAAAAGCAGTCTGTTTATTAAGTGGTGGGTTAGATTCAACCACGGTGGTCGCTATGGCTCAGCAAGAAGGCTATGAAGTCTATGCGCTGAGTTTTCGCTATGGCCAGCGTCACTCGATTGAGCTTGAGCGGGCCGCCGCCTTTGCCAAACTGCGTGGCGTCGCCCGCCATGCCATTTTGGATATCGATCTACGCAGCTTTGGCGGCTCGGCGCTGACTGCTGATATCGACGTGCCAAAAGGCCATAGCGTTGAGGACATCAGCTCGGGCATCCCTATCACTTATGTACCAGCGCGCAACACAATATTTTTAAGTTTTGCGCTCGGCTGGGCTGAAGTATTAGGCGCGCAAGATATTTTTGTAGGCGTCAATGCGATGGATTACAGCGGCTACCCAGATTGTCGGCCTGAGTTCATTGAGGCTTTTGAGCACTTGGGCAATCTCGCCACCAAAGCAGGCGTCGAAGGCACGCAACGACTCAAGATTCGCGCCCCTCTGATCAGCATGAGTAAGGCCGATATCATTCGTAAGGGCCTAGAGTTAGGGGTCGACTTTTCAGAAACAACAAGCTGCTACGACCCAGCGCCTGATGGGGCTCCGTGCAAACAGTGTGACTCGTGCCTGTTGAGGGCTAAGGGGTTTGCGCAGGTGGGGATCCAAGATCCGTTAGACGCCAAATTTGCGCGTTAACGTCGTCTTCTACGACCGTCGCGGGCTGCCGCTATAGGTGGCCCACTCCAAACCACGAGTCTCCGCTGATCAGACCGAGACATACAGCCCCCTCAGATCTGCTCGGATCGCTTGGTGATGCACCACCAAGCAACCAAGACTACGCTGACTCAGCCACTGCGCTCAGGCTCACCTTACTGAAGCGCTAACGCAAAGCCTGGCACATACGTCACCAGCATCAGCACAATCAGCATCACTCCCACAAAGGGCAGCATGACGCGCGAGACGTCTGTGAGTTTGAGACCACTAATCGCCATCCCAACAAACAGGCAATAACCAATCGGCGGTGCCGCCATACCGATCGCTACGTTCGTGACGATGATCGCGCCAAAGTGAATGGGGCTAATCGCAAAACTATTCGCAATCGCAATAAGTAGCGGCCCAAAGACCACCATGATGGCGATTTCATCCATCACCGCGGCCACCAAGAAAAACACAAGATTCAACACCAACAACATAATCCATTTTTCTTGGATGTTTGCGGCAAGCCAAGTCGCGGCCTTGGGGGCCAGTTGTTCTTGTGCAATCAAAATACCAAAGCCGGCCGAGAACACAATGATTGACATCACGATGGCTGTAACCTTGGTTGAGCGCCACACGATGTCAGGTAATTCGCGCCATTTCAAACGCTTTTCAACGACCGTACCGATGAACAGGGCATACACGCAACTTACGACAGCCGCCTCAGTGGGTGTAAAGACCCCGCCATAGATGCCACCTAGCACAATAGCGGGTGCGAGCAGCGCCCAAATACCATCGCGCAGAGCCGCGCGTATTTCTGCCATCGTCGCGCGTGGCTGCGTGGGGATTTTGTGTTTTTTAGCATGCCACCAACAAACAACCATCAACCCGGCAGCCATCAGTAAGCCAGGCAAAATCCCTGCACTAAACAAACGCGAGATTGACTGCTCGGCGATCACACCCCAGATCACAAACGCAATCGAGGGCGGAATCAAAGGTGCCAAAATACCGGCGCTCACCGCAACAGCGGTCGCAAAAGGTTTGCTGTAACCGCGCTCGGCCATCGCAGGGATCATAATCGCCCCAATCGCCGCGGTGGTGGCTGGCGCCGAGCCAGAAATTGCAGCGAAAATCGCTGCAGCTAACACGGTGACTAAACCCAAACCACCCGTCAAATGACGCACAAACACGTCGGCCACTTTAATTAAACGTTGGGACAAACCGCCCGCAGACATCAACTCGCCCGCCAGCATAAAAAATGGGATCGCCAACAACGAAAACGATTGCGTGCCGGCCACAACCGTCTGCGGCAATAGCATAGGTTCAATACCAGACACCAATAAAGACAGCGCCACGACGATACCGATCGCAAACGCAAATGGCACGCCCAACAACATCAAGACGCCAAATCCTGCCGACAACAACCAAGCGGTGCTACTCATTTAAAGACTCCGCCCAGGGCAGTAAACGTTCAAACGAAAACAAAGCAATCAGCACACCAAAGGCGGGCGCTGCAGCGTACAAAAATTCGATCGGAAATCCAATGGCGGCTGATGTTGCGCCTCGCGTCTCAATCATGTAATTCCAGCCTGCATAGGCGATGAACAAACCTAACGCACACATCAACAATGAAACCAACGCATCAACCGCGCCGTGCAGTGACTTGGGCAACAAGCCAATCACCAAATCCATCCGCGCGTGCGTCAGGCGCCTAATACCAATCACAGTAGAAATCACCACGACCCAAGCAAAGCCAAGCAAAGAAAGCTCTTCGCTCCAGGACAAGGCTTTACCAAACACATAACGCAAAAAAACTTGCGCGCTTAGCGTCAAGAGCATCAGCAGCACGATCACCACTGCGGTCATCTTCAAAACACTTTCGAGCCTATCAAAAAACTGCCGCATCGCACTGTTCCAATCTGAAAATACTTTTAAAAAAAGAGCGCCCGCAATCGAGCGCCCTTTTAGAACAGCTTACTTGACTGCGTCGAGCGCTTGATTGATCAAAGCGTCACCAACAGCTGCACGCGATTTGTCGTAAATGGGTTGAACCGATTTGCGAAAGAGCGCGACGTCACCCACCTTGTTGATGATCATGCCTTTTTGCGCCAACCCCGTGAGCAAAGCCTTTTCATTGACTAAGGCTGCAGCACGTTGTTCGGCCGTCGCAGTCTTACCTGCTTCGATCACGGCAGTCTTTTGCTCTGGTGTGAGTTTGTCCATGGTACGTTTTGAAATCAACAGCGCAATTGCCGAGTACGTGTGGTTTGTCATCGACAAAAACTTTGTCACTTCATACATTTTTGA
>CAMEAW010000007.1 GCA_945911685.1 Bordetella parapertussis | reverse complement strand
TTGCCGCGGGTGCGCGATGCACTCAGCGTGCCTGCTTCAATCGCCTTACTCAAAGGACGTGGCAATTATGTGTGCCACTATCATCTTGAAAAGTTTCAAACTGAAGATCGTGGCTTAAAGTCGCGGGCCGAAGTGCAGCAGTTGCGCCACATTCACACCTTTGCACAGCAGTCGAACACGGGTGACCGGGCCGATTTGCCGACTGTACCCGAAGAGGCCGAAATCTGGCAGCGCGTCACCTCAACCCGCGAAAATTGTTTGGGTCAAGATTGCCCCAATGTACGTGATTGCTTTGTGTTGAAGGCTCGCCGTCAAGCGCAAGAAGCCGACGTGGTGGTGATTAATCACGCTTTGTTTATGGCCGATTTGATGTTGCGCGACGAGGGCATCACTGATTTGTTGCCCGCGGCTGACACTGTGGTGTTTGACGAAGCGCATCAATTGCCTGATACGGCAACGCGTTTTTTGGGCAACAGCCTGTCAACCCACCAGTTGTTGGATCTGGCTAAGCTTATTGAGGTTGCTGGCTTGGCGCATGCTCGAGAGCTTACCAGCTGGTCTGAACAAGCGCGTCGGGTTGAACACACCGCGCGTGAGTTGCGCCTAGCCTGCGCCGGGCTGGAACAGATGCCCTCTAAGCGTGTGACCTTTGAGGCGTTTCCTGAACCCGAGGTCTTTGATGCTGCGCGCGCAACCCTGCAGCTGGCGCTCGATGAAATCGGCAAAATGCTGGCCAGCGTCGAAGAAAAACACCCAGACCTTGCTGCCGCCGCGCGCACCTGCCAAGAGTTGGCTGAACGCTTGGCAAAGTGGGGCCAGCCAGGCCGCGAGTCGCGTGCACCCATAGAAGACCTGCAGCAGGTCGTGCGTTGGGTTGAGTGCGGTTTACATCATGTGCGTTTGCACGCGGCGCCTTTATCCGTTGCTGAAGCGTTTTCGCGCTACAGGCAGGGCGGGCAGGCCTGGATCTTTACCTCGGCAACCTTATCCGTGCATCGTGATTTTTCACATTTCACTTCGCGCTTAGGCTTAGACGAGGCACAAACCTTGCGACTTGAGTCGCCGTTTGATTATCCGACGCAAGCCCTGTTGTATGTGCCGCAGCAATTACCACCACCGCAATCCCCCGAGTTTTTACCTGCCTTTGTTGACACTCTGATTCCCTTAATTCAGGCAAGTCAGGGTGGGGCACTTGTGTTGTGCACAACGCTGCGCGCTGTTGAACGCGTGGCAGGTTTGATTGGCGATGCTTATGATCGTCTTGGCATCACGTGGCCGCTGATGCGGCAAGGTAATGGCACGCGACGCGATTTACTCGAAAGGTTTCGTACCTTGGATCATGCCGTGTTAGTCGGCAGCGCGAGTTTCTGGGAGGGCATTGATGTGCAGGGCGATCGTCTGACCTTAGTCGCGATTGATAAGCTCCCGTTCGCGCCGCCCGATGACCCGGTGCTTGAAGCACGTTTGCGAGCCTGCCGTAGCCGCGGCGGCAATCCCTTTATAGAATATCAGCTTCCTGAAGCCGCAATTGCTCTGAAGCAGGGCGCGGGTCGCCTGATTCGAAGCGAAACCGACTGGGGCGTGTTGATGGTGGGTGATACACGGCTTGTTGATAAGCCTTACGGCAAGCAACTGTGGCGTGGCCTACCGCCGTTTGCGCGCACCCGCTCACTTGAAGAGGCCGTGGCGTTTTATACACGCCACGCCGACTCAAAACAACCGTAATGGGTTCCAGGCGCTGTATTTATCCGGAAATCCCTTTGCGATCAATGTAGTGTTTGGAAAGTTGGTCAGCAATACGCGTTCGGCGTCGTTGCGCAAATCGGTCATCTTTAGCTTGTCGTATGACATCATCATGATGTAGAGCGCTGGCTCAGACGACGGTACGCCTTGAAACTCGGTGATGACAGTTTGCGCCCGATTGATTGCCGCGACGTAGGCAAATCTTTCGTAGTAATAGCGCGCGATGAGCATCTCGTTTTCGGCCATTGTGTTGATCAGCCATTCGATACGCTTGCGTGCATCGGTGGCATAACGGCTTTCAGGAAAACGCGACACGAGTTCGTTGAAGGCGGCATACGACTGACGCAATGCCTTGGGGTCGCGTTCGCCAGGATTTTGACGGGTGACGCTGGCAAAGACGGCACTGGGGGGCGTAAAGTTGATCAAGCCGCGCAGGTACAGCGCGTAGTCTGAAGCGGGGTGGCTAGGGTATTGCTGCTGAAAGCGACCGAGGGTGGCTAAACCAAGCTCAGGTTCTTTATCTTTCCATTGCACGTAGGCCAGGTTCAACATGGATTGTTGTGCGTAGGTGCCAAACGGAAAGCGCGTTTCGACTTGCATAAAACGCTCTTTGGCCAGGCGCCAGTTGCCCGAGTTCATTTCTGCTTTGCCATCTTCAAACAGACGCTCGACATTCCAGGTGGCAGTGGGGTCGTATTCGGGGCCTTTGGTGCCACAACCTGCAATCATTAAGGCCGCAAATAAGACCATCAGCCGTATGGCCCAGGTGTTTGTCGTGCGCGACTGAAATAAAGAAATAGTGTTGCGACCCATCACGAAATGATCCTTGGTGTTAGCATTCTCTGCTGATTATAAGACGAGTCCCAATGACCGACACCCCAATTTCTGAAGATATTGCACCCGAAGACGAACCTCAGGTTTTTCTAGTCACCGACGAAATGCCGCTTGAGCGGCTCGATAAGGTCTTGGCGCAGCTGGTGCCGCAGCACTCTCGCAGCCGGTTACAGACCTGGATACAGGGGGGGCATGTGCTGGTCAACGGCAAGGTCGCTAAACTGAGGCAAACCCTGCGCGAAGACGACGTGATCACGGTTTACGAGCAGCCGGCCCCTGAAGATCATGCTTTTGTGCCGCAACCTGTTGATTTCGACGTTTTAGGCGAAACGGCCGATTGGATCGTCGTGAATAAGCCGGTTGGGCTGGTGACGCACCCTGGCGCCGGTAATTGGTCGGGCACTTTACTGAACGGGTTATTGCACCGTTACCCCGAGCTGACCCACGTGGCGCGTGCCGGGATTGTGCATCGGCTGGATAAAGACACCTCTGGGCTGTTGGTGATTGCCCGCAATGAGGTCTCACAGACGCACTTGGTTCGCCAATTGCAGGCCCGTACCATGGGGCGTCAGTATTTGGCCTTAGCGCACGGGCGCATGCTCGAGCAAGGCACCATTGATCGTCCAATCGGACGTGATCCTAAGGTGCCAGTTCGCATGTCAGTCGACAGCCTGAGCGCGCCCAAAGCCGCTGTCACACACTATCAGTTAGTCAGGGTGGGCGAGTACGGCGGCTCGAATATTTCAGAAGTGACGTGTCGGCTTGAAACTGGAAGAACACACCAGATTCGTGCCCATTTGGCGAGTTTGGGGCATCCTTTATTAGGCGACACGTTGTACGGTGGACGCGCCATTGAGGGTGCCGCCAGGCAGATGTTGCACGCCCATCAATTAAAATTTGAGGATCCCAGCGGAGCTGGGATGGTCGAATTCACGGCTGCGCCAGCAGCTGATATGTTGCATGTCATCGAACATATCAGTTGGAAGTCATAGCGCCCGCGCTACAACCTCTGTCCCAAGCCGCTCGTGAACTGCCCAACGTGCAGTCACCACCGTAAGCCACTTTTTTGGTGACTATCATGCAGCCACTCACTCAGTCCGCTCTCACATTAATTCGGCCCAAGCAAGCTTGGCAGGGCGTTCAGCTATTTTGTACCACCCGCCAGGGCGGGGTGGGCGAAGCACCCTACGATACTTTTAATTTGGGTCTTGGCACCCAAGACAATCCTGACAACGTGCATGAAAATCGCAGGCGTCTGCGGCAAGTGCTGCCTAGCGACCCTGCTTGGCTCAAGCAAGTGCATGGTGTTCGCGTGGTTGACGCAGATGACCCACAACTATTTGCGTCAAACGAGGGGCCTCCTGCCGCCGATGCCTCGGTCAGCACCACGCCTGGGCGCGTGTTGGCAGTGTTAACGGCTGACTGCCTGTCGGTGGTTCTGGCTGATCAGGCGGGTACAGTCGTTGGGGCCGCCCATGCTGGCTGGAAAGGCCTTGCCGCCGGCGTCTTAGAGGCGACCCTGCAGCGGATGCAAGCCAAGCGCCCGATGGCCTCGGGTTGGCGGGCCTGGGTTGGGCCGGGTATCGGCACCCAAGCCTTTCAGGTGGGTGAGGAGGTCAGGGTGGCTTTTCAGGGTAAGGGGGCTGAGCAAGCAAGCCATTTTTTGCCTGATCCACTCGAGCCGGGTAAATGGCGCGCTGACCTTGCCGGGCTGGCGTGCTGGCGCCTTGGCCAAATGGGCGTGCAACATATCGAAAATAGTGGTCTGTGTACGGTCAATGATCCCCAGCGGCATTTTTTTTCGTATCGACGCGATCGCCAGACGGGACGGATGGCAACGCTTGCGTGGTTAGGCTGCGTTTGACTGATTTTGGACGCCCGGTCAAGTGTATTTTTGGGGGTTGACAATCCGGATCTGGCAGCGCACGATGGCAACGCCAACAAGATAAATAGGTCTGATTGTGAATTTACCGTTTCCAGAGGGGTTGGCGCCACCGCCCGGGATTTCCAAAGAGGCGCTCGCGTCGGTCCAGCACGACTTCATGCAGGCATGGCAACGCTTATCCCAAGAGGCGACGCAAGGGCATTTGCCTGCGATTAAAGACCGTCGGTTCGCCGCGCCGGCCTGGGCCTCGAGCCCACCCCATTTACTCATGGCTCATCTCTACCTTTTGTCGGCTAACGCTATGCAAAAGATGGTCGATGTTTCAGACGCCACGCCTGAACTTAAAGACAGGCTGCATTTTTCAGTGATGCAGTGGATCGACGCGATGTCACCCGCTAATTTTTTAGCCACCAATCCTGATGCGCAGGCCGCGCTCATCGACTCGGGCGGAGAAACCCTCGTTGCGGGCGTTTCAAACTTGATCGGTGATATTCAAAAAGGGCGTATTTCACAAAGCGACGAAAGCAAGTTTGTCGTGGGTGAAAACGTTGCAACATCTGTGGGTTCGGTTGTTTTTCAAAATAAGTTTTTTCAACTCATCCAGTACGCACCCTCAACACCAACGGTTTATCAGCGTCCGATCTTGTTGGTGCCGCCGTGCATTAATAAATTTTATATCCTTGACCTGCAGCCCGAAAATTCGTTTGTGCGTGATGCTGTAGCGCAGGGTTTTACGGTGTATCTGATGTCTTGGCGTAATCCGCTAGCCGACGATACGGATGGTATTGAAAAGGCGACCTGGGATGATTACCTTCAATACGGCATACTCACTGCTCTTAAAGTGACGCAAGAGATTTCTGGGCAAAGCAAAATCAATGCTCTGGGCTTTTGCGTGGGCGGCACCATGCTGGCCGCGGGCTTAGCCGTTGCGGCGGCTAAAGGGCAAAGTCCGGTGACGTCTTTGACCATGCTGACGTCAATGGTCGACTTCAAAGAAACGGGTCCGCTCGGCGTGTTTGTCGATGAGCAGCACGCCAGCCTGCGCGAGCAACAAATCGGTCAAGGTGGGTTGATGTCGGCACGCGAGCTCGGCACAACGTTTTCGTTTCTGCGACCTAACGAACTGGTCTGGAACTACGTCGTCGCCAATTATTTAAAAGGGGAATCGCCGGTTGCTTTCGATTTATTGTTCTGGAACGGTGACAGCACCAATTTGCCCGGTCCATTTTTTACTTGGTATTTTCGCAACACTTACCTTGAAAATAAATTAAGCCAACCCAACGCGCTGACAAGCTGCGGGGTACCAATCGATTTGCGTCTCGTCAAAGTACCCACTTACCTTTACGGCTCGCGCGAGGATCACATCGTGCCCTGGCATTCTGCTTTTGCTTCGACTGCAATTTTTCCTGGTCCCAATCGCTTTGTCTTAGGGGCCTCTGGACATATCGCTGGGGTGATTAACCCTCCCGCAAAAAACAAGCGCAACTATTGGGTGGGTGACAAGCCCGTCAAGGGGCAAGCCGCCGAAAAATGGTTTGCGCAAGCGACTGAGTGCCCCGGCAGTTGGTGGCGCGACTGGGGCGAGTGGCTGGCCACGCACAGCGGTAAGCGCGTCAAAGCCTCAAAAACATTAGGTAGTCAAACATATCCCGTGCTTGAAGCGGCCCCGGGATCGTATGTCAAGGTTCGAGCAGTCTAGCGTTGGTCAATGTCGTGTCAAGACGGCAAAAGGAGATGAGGATGAGTGCAAAGCTAGCGTATGTAACCGGTGGAATGGGTGGTATCGGGACTGCAATTTGTCAGCGTTTGGCAAAAGAAGGCATGACCGTTGTTGCAGGGTGTGGCCCAAGCCGCGACTTTGGACAATGGTTGTCTGAGCAGGCTGCACTGGGCTATAAATTTCATGCCTCGGTGGGCAATGTCTCAGACTGGACCTCATGCGAAGCTGCGTTTAAAGCGGTGGTGGCTGATCACGGCCCAGTTGATATTTTGGTAAATAATGCCGGGATTACGCGCGACGGCGTGTTTCGCAAAATGTCTTCAGACGATTGGCGAGCCGTGATGGACACCAACTTAAACAGTTTGTTTAATGTCACCAAGCAAGTGATCGAAGCCATGGTTGATCGCGGTTTTGGTCGCATCATCAACATCAGTTCGGTGAATGGCCAGAAAGGTCAGTTTGGGCAATCAAACTACGCTACGGCAAAAGCGGCGATCCACGGTTTTTCGATGTCGCTGGCACAAGAGGTGGCGAGCAAAGGGGTGACGGTCAATACGGTGTCGCCTGGCTATATTGGCACCGATATGGTTCGCGCTATTCGCCCCGACGTTCTTGAAAAGATCGTCGCAACTATCCCGGTTAAGCGTCTTGGACGCCCTGAAGAAATCGCCTCGATCGTGGCCTGGATTGCGTCTGAAGAATCAGGGTTTTCAACCGGCGCTGACTTTTCGTTGAACGGTGGTTTACACATGGGTTGAGGTGAGGGGCTGTTGGCGCTGTCGACAGCCCGTAAATGGTTATTACACAGTAATTTTGGAGGCATGCATGACCGAAGCGGCAACAGACGCATCCGTACGTCTGATAAAAAAATATCCCAATCGTCGTCTTTACGATACGCAAACTAGCACTTACATCACGTTGGCAGATGTAAAACAGTTAGTTCTTAAAAATGAACTTTTTAAGGTGGTAGACGCCAAGTCTGCCGAAGATCTTACGCGCAGTATTTTGCTGCAAATCATCCTCGAAGAAGAAAGCGGTGGTATGCCGATGTTTTCGTCGGTGATGCTGGCGCAAGTGATTCGGTTTTATGGTCATTCGATGCAAGGAATGATGGGAACTTACCTTGAAAAGAACATCCAGACGTTTATGGAGGTACAAGATCGTCTGGCTGATCAATCAAAAGGTTTGTTTGGCAATACCCAATTGTCGCCCGAGGCTTGGACACAATTTATGAGTGGGCAAACCCCCGGCATGCAAAACATGATGAACTCGTATGTTGAGCAAAGCAAAGATTTGTTCGGGCAGATGCAAGACAAGTTGCAAGAGCAAGCCCGTGCAATGTTTCCGGCGTTTCCGTTTGCTGCAGGTGGTACTAGCGAAAAAGCGAAATCTTAAGTCTTAAAGTTTAAGTACATACTTGCCACGTAATCCTCTATACGAAGGTTACGTGGCTTTTTAATTTAGACGATGCTCGCTGTTGTACCGAGTCGTACTCGATGTCTCAAAAGAGGCCTTCAGATCTTGTCTTTACTTATCTTCAGCGATTCTTTTAGCAATGTGATCGAGCGCCTCTTGCACTTGATCAATCAAGATCAAGCAAAGCTGACCTGGTTTAAGCTTGGCCAAGGCGGTGTCAATGGCAAGAAACTCACCGCGAATCTCTTGAATCTCTTTGGTGCGCGAAACGTTTTTCAGACCAAGTTGCAGTAACGCCAAGACCTCGCCATCTTCACGGCCGCGCTGACACTGATCTTGATACAAAATCGCTGCGTCAAAAATCTCGCCCAAAATCTCGGTTTGGCGTGAGATATCTTCGTCACGCCGATCGCCAGCGCCACTAATGACGACCGTACGTTTGGTAGCAGGCATACTTTCAATCGCTTGCACAAGCGCCTGCACGGCATCTGGGTTATGGCCGTAGTCAGCGATGATCGTGCCGCCACGATAGTCAAAGACGTTAAAGCGTCCGGGGGCGGTTTGGGCGTCGTTGACGAAGGTGGCCAAGCCAGCTTCGATTGTTTTCCAATTCAGTCCTAAGGCCCAGGCTGCAGCGACAGAGGCCATGGCATTTTCGATCTGAAAGCTGATTGTGCCGTTACGTGTCAGGGGGATGGCACTTAGGGCAATTGGATGGTCTTGCCCAGCTTCGCTGCAAACGAGTTGGCCGTTTTCACAGAACACCACCCGTTTACCTTGCGCGCGATGCGTGTTCAAAACTGGGTGGTGACGATCAAGACTAAAGAAGATGATTGTTCCGGGGCAGGCCTCTGCCATTTTTGCAACCATTGGATCGGCGGCGTTGAGCACTGCGGTACCGTGCGGCGCCACGTTTTGCACAATGACTCGTTTGACTAGAGCAAGCGAGTCGGCAGTAGTGATGAAGTTCATGCCCAGGTGGTCGCCTACACCGATGTTGGTGACGATCGCGACATCGCAGCGGTCAAACGCCAGGCCTTCGCGCAAAATGCCGCCTCGTGCTGTTTCAAACACCGCAGCATCTACATCGGGGTGTAGCAGCACGTTGCGCGCGCTGCGCGGCCCACTACAGTCGCCGGTGTCGATGCAGCGCTGTTCGATATACACGCCATCCGAGTTGGTCATGCCCACCCGTTTTCCACTCGTGCCCAGCAAGTGTGCGGTCAGACGCACGGTCGTGGTTTTGCCATTGGTGCCAGAGACCGCGACAACCGGTATCCGCGCGTTGTCGCCTGCGGCAAACATACTTGAAATAATCGCTTCGCCGACGGGTCGAGGTTTGCCAAATGAGGGGCTCAAGTGCATGCGCAAGCCCGGTGCTGCGTTGATTTCTACAATGCCAGCGCGCTGTTCTTCCATCGGTTTCAAAATGGTTTCGGCGACAAGGTCTACGCCTGCGATATCTAAGCCGACCATTTGTGCTGCCGTGACCATGCGCGTTGCGAGTTCGGGATGCACTTCGTCGGTGACATCGGTTGCGCTTCCGCCCGTGCTTAAGTTGGCATTATTTCGTAGCAAGACACGCTTGCCTTTTTCGGGGATCGCTTGAGCGTTCAGGCCTTGCGTGGCAAGTGTGGCCAAGGCAATTTCATCAAAACGAATTTTTGTTAACGCCGTGGCGTGGCCGTCGCCGCGCAAAGGATCTGCGTTGACCTGATCAACGAGTTGCGCCACTGTGTGTTGGCCATCACCAATGACGGTAGGTGGATCGCGTCGTGCTGCGGCGATCAGTTGATTGCCGATGACCAGCATCCGAAAATCGTGGCCGGGGATGTATTGCTCGACAATGACATCGCGGCTGATTTCTGAGGCGACTTTGAAGGCCGCGCTCAATTGCGCGCGTGTTTCGATGTTGACAGCAACCCCTTTGCCCTGATTGCCGTCGCGCGGTTTAACGACCACTGGCAAACCAATTTTATTGGCGATCTCCCAGCCTTGATTTTCATCTTCAACGACAAAGCCTCGTGGTACAGGCACACCTGCCGCCTCGAGCAGCATTTTCGTAAGGTCTTTGTCTTGTGCGATCGCTTCAGCGATGGCGCTGGTATTGCCGGTTTCTGCGGCTTGAATGCGCTGTTGTTTGCTGCCCCAGCCAAACTGCACCAGACTGCCCTCGGTGAGTCGGCGATACGGAATCCCGCGCGCTGTGGCAGCGTTCACGATTGAGCCTGTGCTGGGTCCGAGTCGGACATCTTCGTCGAGTTCGCGCAACCGTGACAGCGCTTGTGCGATGTCAAAGGGTTGATTGTTAAGCGCTGCGATGCATAGCTCTTCAGCGAGCTCAAGCGCCAACCTGCCCACCGGTTCTTCGGTGTATTGAAAGACAATTTGAAAGACCCCGGGTTCGGGTGTAGACATCGTTTGCCCAAACGCAACGGGGCAACCTGTGGCGGCCTGTAAGCCTAAGCTCACCGCTTCGAGTGCATGCGCCATCGTGATTGGGTCTTTGTGGCCGAAGGGGCGCAAAGGTTTGACGTCCGGAAAGCGCGCGCGCAGTTGGGTCAAAAATTCTGGTATCAGATCTAAATCTGCTTCGCGAGCGGTGCACGTCACGACCGCTTCGATGGCGGTTAAGCGCGTCCATAAGTTTGGGCCGCGGAGGGCACGAATGCGAGAGACTTCCATGACAATTTCCTGTGATTATTGAGGCACTGCGGTATTTGGATCAAAACTGAGTAAGCCAGCTTGAATTAAATCGGGTGTCAGGCCAAGTGCCCAGGCGGCGGCGGCGGCAGCCATCACGTTATAGGCTTGGGCTGTGTCGGTTGCGAGTTCGGTGATGCCAAGCGCCTCGAGTGGGCAAAGTATGTGCCGCCTTGTGCCTTCAAGCAAGGCGAGTTTGCCCTCAATCAGCGACACGACTCGCCTGCCTTGTGCCAGGTGTGCTTGGCTCAGTGGGGTGTTGCTCGTTATGCCAAGCCAGGTAATTTGTCCATCGCAATGGCGCGCCAGCTCAACGATGTGCGGGTCATCCGCATTGAGCACGGCCATGCCTTTGGGCAGGATGACATCCATTTGCGTGCGATAGACCTTTACGCGTTCGGCGTGACTATCCACTTTGTAGGCGCTTAAGTCTTCGGCCCAGTCAATCTGGGTGATGATGCCCACCTCGCAGCGCTCGTAGGCCAAGCCTTCGCTCAGTAACTGGTGTGCACCATTTTCAATAATTGCGGTTTGAACTTCACGGTTCATGAGAACCCGCCGTGCATTTTCAAAATTGGCACAGTCACCGCTATGCAAGAGCCGCTTGTCTACCAATAGCCCGGCACTGCTCGCTAGCCCGCAGCGCCAACCGTGTAGCGTCAACAGACGAAACAACAGCTTGCCAGTCATGGTTTTGCCTTGGGAGCCGGTAATTCCAATGACCGGAACTCGCGCCATGTCGCCCAAGGCAAAACTATGTGCAACGATGTCACGCCCAACTTGGCGCGGCTGGCCTGCTGCGGGCTTTAAGTGCATCAGTAAACCCGGGCCTGCATTGACTTCAACAATTGCACCGCCTTGTTGTTGCAAAGGTTTTGAAATGTCGAGTGCGACCAGATCGATTCCGGCGATATCTAGTCCCACGACACGGGCCGCCGTGCAGGCGAGCGCCGCAACTTCGGGGTGCACCAGCTCGGTGCAGTCAATCGCTACGTTGCCATTGCGCTGAATCACGGCCTGTTGACCGCTCGGCAAAATTGTTTGCGGTGTGTAGCCTTGGCGGGCTATTTCTAGTTGGGCCGCAGAGTCGAGTCGTACATAATTCAACGGTTGATCTTCTGCGTGGCCGCGACGCGGGTCGGCGTTGAGCTGCGTATCAATCAGTGCATGGATCGAACTGACACCATCACCTATGACCTGTGCATATTCACCTTTAGCCGCAGCAATCAGCTTGCCGCCCACTATCAGTAAGCGATGCTCTTGTCCTAATATAAATCGCTCAACCAAAACGCCAGAGCCCTCTTGCACAGCAACGCCGTAGGCTTGTTCGATTTCTAGTTGTGTACTGAGATTGGTAAAGACCCCGCGCCCATGGTTGCCATCACTTGGCTTGACGACGACCGGAACACCGAGATCTTGCGCGGCCTCCCAAGCCTCAGACGCGGATTCGACGGCCTGACCCACTGGCACAGGTACGCCGCAGGCCTGCAATAAACTTTTGGTGAGGTCTTTGTCGCGCGAAATAGTTTCGGCGATGGCCCCGGTGCAGTCCGTCTCGGCAGTCCAGATGCGCCGCTGATTGATGCCATAGCCGAGCTGCAGCAGGTTGCCGGTATTGAGTCTGATGGCGGGGATATCCCGGTCATCGGCGGCGTCTACGATACAAGCGGTACTGGGGCCCAGGCAATGTTTGTGGCGCAGCGCTTGCAGGCGCTCGATCATGCCCTTGAGGTCGACTTGCGTCGCGTTAAAAGCCGCTTCAATCAGTTCGCGCGCACCGTGCAGCGCGTAGGTGGTCACGCTTGGGTGCCAGGCGCGTACGACGACTTTATATAAATGGGCTTGAGAGGTTTGGTG
The DNA here is from genome assembly GCA_945911685.1 of Bordetella parapertussis. Classification (GTDB taxonomy): domain Bacteria; phylum Pseudomonadota; class Gammaproteobacteria; order Burkholderiales; family Burkholderiaceae_B; genus Zwartia; species Zwartia parapertussis_K. Next base: position 43,824 of record CAMEAW010000007.1, on the reverse strand, counting down.
CGTATCGCCAAAGCCACCAGGCATATCTGCCAGCGACTGCAATGTGAGCGTCAGATGCTCGAGAATCTGGGGCGACCAGCGACCAGCTGCCAAGGTCGTCTGTGTGCCGCTCGAGGCGTCGGCGTTTAAGTGTGACTGCGCCAAAGCAGGCACCCAGCCGAGCAGTTTGGCGATTGCCTCGGTCTTTTGTTTCGGAGAGCAGGTTTCTATTGCAGTGAAGTCTGCCCACCCCTCGAGCACGGGCCGGTAAGTCCAGCTATTAGGCCCAAGCAAATTCACCACCTGCTCGAACACGATTTTGCTTTTGCTTGTCATCACACCATTTATTGCGTCGCAACAATACTCTGAATTTGTCATTATCGCAGCAAAATCGCTAAACCTGAGCAACTTAACGGGCTAAGAGTAGTTTCGCTTGGCGTTGGTCGTTATACTTCAAGGATTGATTTCAATCGAACTTGTTGGTCCCCCCTTTAATGACGCGTTTCTTGCTGCAGTTGTTCGTACCGACTTACGGGCAATGCATGCTGCCTAGATGACATCCCATTCAACCGCCGAAACTGCGTTTGAACTAACGCTGCCGCCGGCTTGGGCCGCCGAGATGAAGTCTCTGCTAGCGCCCGACGAAAAAGTCTTAGTCTGGCTTGAACCTGACCTCGACTCGAAGGGATTTTTCGCGCTTGGCCTTCTGTTTTTGACGTCGACTCGCTTGGTATCTCGCGAGTCGATGGCGCACGACTGGGCAGTTTTTCCGTTGACCTCGACGCAAACCTTGCAGCATCGTGACCACGCAGGGGTCGGTACCATCGAACTCTTTGACGGGGCGCTGCGCTTGGGCGTGTGGCGCCATACGCTGGGCATGGCGCCTGCGGTGGGGCGTCTAAGCGAAATTTTCACCCAATTAAAGCAAAAACTGGCAGATCCCCTGCACGCACCAACTGCCAGGGCTGCCTCGTGCCCAACTTGCGGCACACCTTTCGCACTCGATCAGGATGAGTGTGCCGTCTGTGACACCGAGCCGGCAGGCCCAAGCGATACGTGGGCTTTGCTGCGTTTAGCGCGTTTTGCCCGGCCTTATAAGTTGCCTCTGATTGTCGGCTTTATCCTGACCTTGCTCTCGACGTCTGCGACGCTGGTACCGCCCTATCTGACCATGCCGCTCATGGATGATATTTTGATCCCGTTTCAAAATGGCAAGCCGATTAATTACGATTTGGTGTCGTTGTACTTGACCGGGTTGGTTGTGGCGGGGTTGTTGGCGTGGTTGCTTGGCTGGGCGCGTACTTATTTGCTTGCCTGGGTCAGCGAACGCATCGGCGCCGATCTGCGCACCGCCACCTTCAGTCATCTGCAAACGCTATCTTTGCAATATTTTGGCGGCAAGCGCACCGGTGACTTGATGGCGCGCATCGGAAGCGAAACAGATCGCATCAATATATTTCTATCGCTGCATCTGCTCGATTTTGCCAACGATGTGTTGATGATCGTGATGACGGCATGTATCTTGATCTCGATTGATCCATGGTTAGCCTTGACCACGTTGATCCCCTTGCCGGTCATCATCTGGATGATTCACCTCGTGCGCCACCGGTTGCGTTTTGGTTTTGAAAAGGTTGATCGCTCCTGGAGCGAACTGACCAACGTCTTGGCCGACACGATTCCGGGCATTCGGGTGGTCAAGGCGTTTGCGCAAGAGCAACGTGAGGTCGCTCGGTTTCGCGAAGCGAATGACCGTTATCTCGCGGTGAACGATCGCATCAATAAAGTATGGGCGCTCTTTGCGCCCTCAGTGACTTTCTTAACTGAAATCGGCTTGCTGGTAGTCTGGATTTTCGGTATCTCTCAGGTGGCAAGCAGCACGATCACGGTGGGCGTACTCGCGGCTTTTCTGGCGTATATCGGCCGGTTTTACACTCGGCTAGACTCAATGAGCCGCATCGTGTCGCACACCCAGCAGGCGGCGGCCGGCGCCAAGCGTATTTTTGATATTTTGGATCATGTCTCGAGTGTGCCCGATGCGCAACGCCCTGTGCCGCTCGAGCGCGTGGAAGGCCGGATTGAGTTGAGTAACGTTGGTTTTCGCTATGGCAGCAGAACGGTACTGCGTAATGTCAATTTAAGTATCGGTGCGGGCGAGATGATCGGCTTGGTGGGTCACAGCGGCTCGGGCAAAAGCTCGTTGGTAAATATGATTTGCCGTTTTTATGACGTCACTGAGGGTGGTATCAAAGTGGACGGTGTCGATATCCGCTCGTATTCGCTCGCTTCGTTTAGGCGCAATATTGGTCTTGTGCTGCAAGAGCCCTTTTTGTTTTTTGGCACAATCGCTGAAAACATCGCCTACGGCAAGCCTGAAGCCACGCGTTCAGAGATTGTGGCGGCAGCCCGCGCGGCGCGCGCGCACGAATTTATTTTGCGTTTACCGCAGGGCTATGACTCGTTAGTCGGCGAGCGTGGGCAAGCGCTGTCGGGTGGCGAGCGTCAGCGAATATCGATTGCGCGCGCCTTATTAATTGATCCACGTATTTTGATTTTGGATGAGGCCACGTCATCGGTTGACACGACCACGGAAATGGAAATTCAAGAAGCTCTGGACAATCTGATTCAAGGTCGTACCACCATTGCGATCGCGCATCGTTTAAGCACCCTGCGCAAAGCGGATCGGCTGGTGGTACTCGATCGTGGCGAGATCGTCGAAATTGGTAATCACGATGATTTGCTGGCACGCGGTGGGGCTTATCATGACCTATATCAGGCGCAGTCGCGCTTGAGTGGGGTTGAGGATGTGGTGGCCTTGAGTCCGACCGAGGTCTTAGCGAGCAAAGTCGTGACCGAAACCAACGTTATTGCGTCGCCCCTTGCCGCGCCGGGCCCTCGACAAGGGTCAACCGATGTCTGATTTTTTATTAGCGCGTAACCAAGCGGGTCGTCTGCTGTTGACGCTTACAGACGGGCGGGTGTACGAAGGGGTGGTACCGGTGCGCGCGTTTCCATTGCAGGCGCCCGACCAGTGTGTGGCGTTCATGAGCCTAGAAGGTAAAGAAGTTGCCTGGGTGGATGAATTGAGTGCCTTACCGCAAGACACGCGCGACTTAATTAAGCAAGAGATCGCCTCGCGCGAAATGATGCCGGTCATTGAACGCATCGTGAGCGTGTCAACGCTGTCTACGCCCAGCACGTGGGAGGTGGTCACGGATCGTGGCGCAACACAACTGATCCTGAAGGGCGAAGAAGATATCCGACGTTTAACCGGTTCGACGCTGATTATTACTGACAGTCATGGCCTCAGGTTTATGTTGCCTGACATGCAGGCTCTCGATAAAAATAGCCGTCGTATCCTCGACCGGTTTTTATGACGCCATTGGTTTCGTGCGTATTTTGGCTTAAGCCGAGTCGAGTAAAAAAATGATTGAAGCTTTTTTAATGTCGACCGGTATTGTGGCGCTTGCCGAGATGGGCGACAAAACACAGTTGCTGGCCTTGGTGCTGGCGGCACGCTTTCGCAAGCCTACGCCGATTATCTTGGGTATTCTGGTAGCAACGCTGCTCAATCATGGCGTTGCAGGTGCCTTGGGTTCATGGCTGATGCATTGGGTTGGGCCACAGGCGATGCGTTGGATTTTAGGTGTCTCGTTTTTAACGATGGCGGGGTGGATTCTGATTCCTGACAAGCTTGACGACACGCAAGCAGAACAAAAAGGAGGCGTCTTTTTCACAACGTTGATTGCATTCTTTTTGGCCGAGATGGGCGACAAAACCCAATTTGCGACGGTGGCTTTGGCAGCTCAGTATTCGTCCCTCACGGCAGTGGTGATTGGCACCACCTTTGGCATGATGCTGGCCAACGTACCGGCCGTGCTCTTGGGCGAGCGCGTCACGCGCATCGTGCCCATGCGCACTGTGCATTTGATCGCAGCCGGTTTGTTTGTCGTACTTGGTCTGATGGCACTGTTTAATGTAGGTGGCGTGCTTTAACGGCACCCACTGGCTATGCTCGACGGCACCGTGCCGTGCGAGCAGTCATGCACATCGCGTTACACCAACTTGACGAGTTGTTTGCCAAAATTCTCGCCCTTAAGCATCCCGACTAGTGCTTCGGGCGCACTACCAAGTCCGACCGCAACAGACTCGCGAAACTTCAGTTTGCCGGCGACTACCAGGTCGTAGAGTTGTGAACGAATAGCGGGCCAGGTGTCGAGTTTGTCTGACACGATAAAACCTTGCACGCGTAGGCGACTGACCAAAATGGCGCGCAACGTATGGTAAGCATGAGGATCGCGATTGAACTCGGACACCATGCCGCACAGCGCGATACGACCAAAAGTATTCATGTGCGTGAGCAAGCGTTCAAAAATTTCGCCACCGACGTTTTCGAAGAGACAGTCGATGCCTTGCGGCAGGGCGGCGGCAAGCTCTGCGGCAAAGTTGCTTGAGCGGTGATCAATGCAGGCATCAAAGCCTAGCTCGTCGACGACGTATTGGCACTTTTTAGCACCACCCGCGATCCCGACAACCCGGCAGCCAACGTGTTTGGCAAGCTGACCCACCACGCTGCCAACCGCGCCCGAAGCGGCGTCAACAACGACGGTTTCGCCGGCTTTAGGTTGACAGATATCGATCAAGCCCGTCCAGGCGGTGATGCCGGGCATACCGAGAATGCCTAGGTAAGCAGTGGGGCTGACTTTGCTGGTATCGATTTTGGTGACGCCCTTGGCGTTGATCGTGCCATACAGACGCCAGCCCGTGGCGGCTAACACTGTTTCACCCACTTTAAAGTCGGGTGAGTTTGACTCAATCACTTCGCCGATCGCACCGCCTACCATGACCTCGCCCGGATTCACGCCTTGCGCATACGACTTTGCATCCGAAATACGGCCGCGCATATAGGGGTCAAGCGATAACCACTGGTTACGAATCAAGACTTGATTATTGGTTGGCACAGGCATGTCTGCATCAACGAGTTTGAAGTTTTCAGGAGTGACCCAACCGGTCGGGCGGCTGACCAAAATGACGTGTTGATTTTTCATGTTTGATGCCTTGAGTTCTTGTTGATATTGTTGTGTGATCTTTGGTTTTTTATGCCACATCCGCTAGCCTAAGAACGGTTGTGTATCAAGATATTTATAGTGTAGCGCGGTCGCACTTATTTTGGTTTCAAGAGCACTTTGCCACAGGGGTTTCGCCTAAAAAATGTAATCGGCGGGTAACTTGGGCAATTGTGCAGTGAAACATAGTGATCGACTAGACAAGCACTTCCCCGAGCGGTGATGATACTACCTTGCGGTTTTGGTCCTTCAGACCGAGAGCAAGTGCTATCCCTAACAATATTTCCTGCGTTGACGCAAGGTATGCGCGAACGTTAAGCTGCGGACAGTCGCCTTTTTTAAAGGTTGAATCGCATCAGCTCTGTTGGTTTGAGTCGATCACGCTAGGGTCGCGGGTCTTAATTTGACGTGACTTCTGTAGATTGCTTTGAGGTTAAGAGCAGCTCGTTTAACGCTTGCTGCGTCATGGGTCGAGATAAGTGGTAGCCCTGGCCAAAATCACAGCCTAGTTGTTTGAGTATATCTAACTGCGTCTGTGTCTCGATCCCTTCTGCAATGGCTTGCATGTTCATACCGTGTGCAAGCTCAATGATGGCGCGAATAACGGCCTGGCTTTCTGGGGTGGTGCTCAGCGTTGAAACAAAATGCTGATCTATCTTGAGGTAATGAAACTGCGTGTTTTGTAAGACAGCGAGCGACGAATAGCCCACGCCAAAATCATCAATGCTAAATTTAAATCCAGCGGTTTTAAGCTGATCGATGCGAGCACGCACAACGGCAGAGGGGTGAAGCATCACGTGTTCTGTAACTTCTAAGGTCAGCAGGCTAGGAGCAAGCTCGCGACCTTGAAGTTCTTGGGCCCACAATTTTGTGTGGTCTTCACGCGCACTCAGTTGGCTGGCTGAAACATTGACCGTGACTGAAAAGCCTGGTTGGGTTTGATTGAATTGCTGACACGCCCGGGCAGCTTGGGTAAACACCCAATCACCCAACGGCACAATCAAACCCGAGGTCTCTGCATGCTCTAAAAAACTAGTTGGCATACGCATTGCTTGATCGGGAAAGTTCCACCTCAACAAGGCTTCACTCTTAAAAATCTTTTGCGTGTCTAGCGCAAAGATGGGTTGAAAATAGAGTTCAAATTCTTGCCGCTCAAGTGCTTGTCTGATCTCAAAAATTATTTGTTGCTTCTCATTGGCTTGTCGCTGAAGCGCTGGATCAAAAAGTTTGTGGCGCCCCTTGCCATCGCGTTTTGCTGCGTACATGGCCTGGTCTGCATGCATCAATATTTCTCTGCTGGTTTGACCATCGCGTGGGTATTGGGCGACACCAACGCTGATTGAGATTTGATATACCGTATTGTTGATATTAAAGATTTGTTCAAATTCTTTGAGCAGTAAGGCGATTCTGGCTTCGAGTTGTTGGTCAGAGGTGATGTCGTTATAGATTAGTGTAAATTCGTCTCCTCCTAGGCGTGCCGTGGTGTCGTTCGTGCGTTGCAAGCTTTGCAGGCGCTTGGCCACGGCGACTAATACTTCATCGCCGACGTCGTGACCACGCGTGTCGTTTATGTCTTTAAAGTTGTCAAGGTCAATAAAGATCAGGCAAAAACTCGATTGATGTGTTGAGGCTCGGTTGATGGCGGCCTCAAGGCGATCCGTTAACAGTCTGCGGTTGGCCAACCCGGTGAGCGGATCGTATTGCGCTTGTCGTTGTGTTTGTGCGCGCGCTCTTTTTGCATCGTTCGAGTGTGAAAATAGCCAAACGCGCTGGGCGGTGTTGGATTCGTCGCTTGGGCTTGTGTAGATGGACAGGTGACGTACCACAGGCGTTTGAGAGTGCTTAGGCTGAATTTGGATTTCACCCTCGAAATGATCGTGATGATTCAGTTGTTCCCAGATGGTCTTGAACGAGTCGCTTGCAGAATCTAACGAGATGAAGGCGGTGATGCCGCGACCAAGCAACTCTTGTTCGGCGAAGCCATTTTCAGTTAAAAAGGCTGGGTTCACAGCAAGGATTTTATTCTCTTGGTCTGTGATGGCAACCATTGCGCCGATCGCCTGATATAAGCTTGCCGCGATTTTTAAGCTGTTTTGCTCGCTATAGTTTTGTGTCAGGTCCTGACCGAGCGAGATAATACGGTCTTTGGTACTGAACGAATTCCAAATAAATAATTTTTTTGAACCATCGCGACAGCGGACCCAAGACTCTATTTTTGAGGGAGCGTAAGGGTTGGTAGAAAAAAATTTCGCTCGGTCGTCAATCATCGTACGGCGATACGCTTGGTCTGGGTACGCCAGGCGCCACCAAGTGCCGAGGTCGGGAAGCTCTGCGCTGGTGTAACCCGTTTGTTGAGTAAAACTTAAATTGACATAGTCCATGCGAGTCTCAGCCGCCAAGTGCTCTGAATTGACTTCCTGACTCATCACGGCAATCGGAATTGGCATTGCATCAATGACCTGACGAAAGATTTCTTCAGTGGTGGTGTACTTTTCTTTTTGTTGTTTGAGCAAGTCGATCACCAGGATCGTGACCAGACCGCTGATCGCGTGGCATGTTAAAAATATGCGAAGCTGAGCAAAATCAAGGACATCAGAATCATAAAAGCTACCGGTCGTTGAAAAAGAACCCCACACTGCAAACGCCCACAAGAGGGCGGTCGAGAGCGTGACCCCGTGAGCACCCAAGTACAGTCCGACAAAGGGGGTGAGTACAAAGATCAAATAGCCTCGCTCGAAGGGACTGGTTGTCGTATCGGAAGGCATGAAAAACATGACGAAAGACATGCCTCCCCAGATCGCAATAAACAAAAGAAGTTTTAAAATATTGTCTTGAGTTATCCAGTTCTTGGGCAGCGTGCTCCAGACGATAATGGCGGGGAAGATCAAAAAAACCCGTAATGTTGCTCGCTCAAAGATCGAGAGCCAAGTGTCAGTCGCGGCAAGAAGTGTTTCAGCGCCCGAGCTGAGGTTACCCACCACTAAAAGTATGGTGGCCAGTAGACCGAGGGCTACCGAGCAAAGCGTCACTCTGAGGATGTCTGAGAGCGTGTTAAGCGCGAGGGGTCGGTTGTAAAACGCTCGATTAATTTTAACGATTGCGAGGGCGCAAGCGGTGAGCGTGACGGCATAAGTGGCTGCAAGACCAACAGGCGTATCAAAGGCGAAAAGTCCGCAAAAACTCGTCACTAGTAAGATGGGCCAGTATTGTGAGCCAGCGAAAAAAAGAATTGCGCACCAAAATGCGACGGGGAAAGCGTAGATGTTGACCGTGTGCGGGTTAACCTGACCTGCGTAAAACGAACCCAACTGGAGTAAAAGCCCACCCAAAGCGAAAAAAAGCGCCTTTTTCACCCCTGAGGGGGTGATGTTGTGCTTAATCCAGAAGCTCTGCTGAGGAATTGTGGTCATGGGTGCGGAAATTAAAGTGTGCGAGATTGGTAGAGCACGTCTTGCCCTCGAGCGTGCAGCATATTACGCCAATTGGTGTAATAATTGCACACGTACTTAACTTGGGTTATCGTATTCGTGCAAACTCAATCCAAAAAGCGCAACATGGTCAGACGTAAAACACCCACGGCTCTTCCCCCTTTGCTTTTTGGAGGTCGGGCGGCACAACTCAGCGACGATCTTGGGTATTTGTGCGAGCAACTCAGGCTTTCGGCGCCTACCATTGATGATTGCACCTTGCCATCTGGGCACGCAGCCATCTCGCACAGCAGCGCGTTCGTAGACGTGAACGGGTTAAAGCTGACCGCGTTGTCTTGTAGCCCCGTGCGCCTGCAGGCGTCTGCCAAGACCGACAATCTTTTATTGGTTCCGCTCGTAGGTAACGGTACCGTGCGTGTCAAAAATCAAACCTTGCGCTGGAAAGCAGGCGCAACGGCTGTTTGGCTGCCGCGCTGCGCGTTTGTCGATGAGGGTGTTTTGCGCTCAATGTTGGTATTAAACATTGACACCAACCGCATCGAGCGAGTGGCCCGTTCCATGCTTGGCTTAATGCCCGATGCTTCGTTAGAACAAGAACTTCAAACGCCGCGCGAAGTACTCATGCAGGTCGGTCGCGTGTCTTTTGAAACTATTTTTCGTCAGTTCACGAGTGTGGTCGATCAGTTTGTGCTGCAACCCGAATTGTTGCGTTACAGCGGTATTGACGATAATTTTTATCGCAATGTCGCCATGATGTTGCACCCGGCTTTGTTTTTGGATATCGACGAGGCGAGCCCTAGCGCGGCTTATGCTCGCAGGCGCTTAGACCGCGTTTGCCAGTACATTCTGGCGAACTTAGGGCAGCCCTTGAACTTGACCGACTTAGAACGCGTCGGGTTTATGTCGCGACGCAACCTGCATTATGCCTTTCAGGCGCGCTATGACTGCACCCCTATGCAGTGGGTCCGCCAAGAGCGTCTGACACTGGCGCATAGTCATTTGGTCATGGCACGTGTTGGAACAACCGTCACTGACGTGGCTTTAAACTGCGGTTTCAGCAAAACCACCACATTTTCTGAATACTACAACAAGCAGTTCGGCGAACTGCCCTCGGCCACATTGGCACGGGCTTTGGCGCGCTGAGTCTTTCGCACTAGTTTGTTTGCGTTGTTTGGCGCTCGGTTGCAATATCTGGGTCGCATTGTTTGCCCCTGAACCCCACAATGAGTGAGTCCTTTTCTCGGCACACTCATGGCCATTCATCACGCTTCAGACCTTTTGCCCGGCCTTCCTTTTGGCGGTCGAATCTCACATCTTGACAGCACGGTGCAAGATATGGGCCAGCGCATGCTTTTTATCGTGCCTGGCTTGAAAGAGTGTGAGTCCCTCGTACCCGAAAACGAGTTCGCACATCGCTCGTTTATGTTGACGCTCAATGGGATGAAGCTCGCAGCGAGTGCGGGCACCGCCTGGCGCGCCCGGTCTGAGCAGACCGAGAACCATACACTGGTGATCCCGTGCGTGGGCCATTCAACTATTTTTGCAGAAGGGCGCCCCTTGCGCGCCGAAGCGGGCTCGACAGCGGTTTACCTCTCGGCTTGCGCACGCAGCGAAGAAGCCAGTATGCGTTCTTTCATAATGATAGATATTGATCCTGTTCGACTCGAGGGCGTTGCTCAAGCGATGTTAGGCCTAGAAGATCAGACTTCACCTCTAGTGGATTTGCTGACGTCCCGAGAAGTAAAGCTTCAAGTAGGACGCGTGTCCTTTGAGATCGTGATGCGTCAATTAACGACCGTGTTGGATCAGTTTCTGTTCGAGCCAGATTTATTAGAGTTTTCGGGCTTAGACGACTGTTTTTATCGACAAATCGCGGTGATGCTCAAGCCCTCGCTTTTTTTAGAGTGCGTTGATATCAGGCCTGACCGAGGCTTTGCCAGACGCAAGCTCGATCATGTTTGCCAGTACATTTTGGCGCGATTGAATCAACCCATTTCGTTGACTGCGCTTGAACAAACCGGTCGTATGTCAAAACGCAGTTTGCACTATGCGTTTCAAGATCGCTTTGGTGTGACGCCCATGCAGTGGGTGCGACAAGAGAGGTTAACTCTGGCGCACAGCCAACTGGCGATTGCAACGCGTGGAACCTCAATCACCTCTCTGGCATTGTCGTGCGGCTTTACTAAGCCAGCCCGCTTCGCGAGTTACTACCAACAACAGTTTGGTGAGTTGCCCTCGGTCACCTTGGCAAGGGCGCTTAATAGGTAAGGCAAGTCACTTTGCGTTTTTTGGATAGTAAGTTTTTGATAGGTTCTGCGTTTTTTGGTTGAGACTTGCAGATTTAGGGTCGATGGGTTCTCTGTAAGCAAGCAAAATGATTTTGTTCCTAGTGCAAGCGCGTCGCGACGCTTAAGTTGCTTCGATGTTTGCCCTTTATTTTTAATTGGAGATCTAAGACCGTGAAGCCTGAAAAAGTCGATTATCGAATTCAGCGTCAATGTTCACGCCAATGGCGTAGTTTATTGGCAGCTTTGGCGCAAGAATGTACGACACAAACTGAGCCAATCGAGCCGCGTGAGTTGATGCGTCGTATTGGTATGCGCTTTGCCACCCAAACGCCGTTGGCGCATTGCGAAAATCTTGAGCAGCTGCAGCAAGCCATGCGCGAAGTGTGGAAAGACATGGATTGGGGCCGCGTCGATCTAGAGGAGCACGACCGCGTGCTGCGTATCGTGCATCATGATTCGAACCACGGCAGTCTGATGTTGGGTGCCTTCGGAGATGCGACCGCGACTTGGGCGTCTGCCTGCCTCGAGGGGGTATACCAAAAGTGGTTGGCAACGCTGGGTGCTGGTGATGCCTTACGTGTCGTTCAAGTTGGTGAGCCTGACGAGTTTGGCAGTATTGAATATCAATTGAGTCTCTAAACAAAAACAGAGTCACGTCGGTAAGGCCCTGCAGCTTGAGTGGCCGGTCGATTTTCGAAAGGGTAGGGCTCATGAAAGATTCAAATGATATTGCGAATCTATACAAAACCTTAGGACAAAATCCTAATCAGTACCAGGAAGTCGTGCGTGATGAAGAGCTCGCTCAGGCCAATGAGCGCTGGCCGTTGATCGCCGCCATGCACGATTCAGATTTTTCACCCCCTCCTGTCGATCGAAAGAGGCGGGGGGTACGGGTGCGCGCACCTGTAGTCGCGCTTGAACATGAAAATGAGCTCGAGGAAGGGGCGCATGATTACCACGAGCGGGTTGAATCGGCGAATGTCATCGCGCAGTTGGCTGACCCCGCGCTCACACCCACCTGGGCACCGGACATGCATGATGTCTCGGACGTGGTGGCTGCAGAGCCGCCACAGGACCTCATAGAGGCTGGGTGGGAGGCGCCAGAAAGGACGCCTGCGCAAATAGCACTTGCGGCCGAGACGGCACAAGCCGCTCGGGCGAGTCATCAAGCACAGATTGCCAGTGAAGCGCAAGCTGCGAAGGATGCGCAGACCCAGCGAGACCTCGAAGCTGCTGAGCAAGAGCAAGCCGAAGAAGCGGGCAAGGCAAAACACGATTTCAAGGGCGAGCTGCAGGCCAAGGCCGTGCAAACAGCTAGAGAGGCAGCGATTGCCAAGGCCGTGCAAGCCGCTCGAGCGGCAGCGATTGTCAAGGCCGCGCAAGTCGCTAAAGACAACCGAACTACAACAGCCAAGCAAAATGTTCAGATCTCAAAGTCGACACAGATTGCGACACCGGAGCGGGTTGCTGCGGTTGTGCATAAGCGTGATTCGTTTGCCGCTGGCACCGCAAAGCCAGTCTCGGTCGTCACCTTAATGAACGCGCGCATACGGTCTGCAGGAGAGCCTCGACCTCTGGCGGAGATGTTTGGCCGTTTATCAGGTGGCAAACCAGAGTCGTCGGGTGCCGTTGAAGGAAAAAAATCTTTTTTGTTTGAACGGATGAATCGCAAGTGAAAATTATCGCAGTTGTCTCAGGCAAGGGTGGAGTCGGCAAAACGACTGTCAGTGCAAATCTTTGTGCAAGTCTACGACGCCTTGGGAAAAGTGTGCTCGCAGTTGACCTAGATCCCCAAAACGCTTTGCGTTTGCACTTTGGTGTCTCGCCTCGTCATGTCGGAGGGTTAGCGCGTGCAGTGTTGTCGGGCGATAACTGGCGCAGCGGCGTCGTGCAGGGCGATACCGGTGATTATATTTTGCCCTATGGCTCAATCAACGAAGACGACCGACTCGATTTCGAGCAAGATCTTCGTGAAAATCCAACTTTGTTGCGCGACCAACTCGCCCTGCTGGGATTGGCGCAAGACTGTGTGGTGGTGTTGGATACGCCTCCGGGAGCATCGGTATATTTATCTCAAGCGCTCGCTGCGGCTAACGCTGCCGTTATTGTCGCGCTACCTGATGCGGCCTCGTACGCGACGTTACCAAAGATCATGAGTTTGATTAAGCAGTACTGCTCGCGTAGAAAGAAATTTTTGGGATATTTGTTGGTGATTAACCAAGTGGATCGCGTGAAGCAGTTGGCAGACGACGTGACTGACATGATGTCGGCAAAGTTTGGGAAGAATTCGATCGTCCTGATTCATCAGGATCAGGCGATTCCTGAAGCGCTGGCCTATAGCAAAGATCTACAAGACTATGATCCGCTCAGTCGTGGTGCGCACGATATCAAACTGTGCGTGCAGGCCGTTGATCGTTTGCTCAATCCTGATACCTTGGCGGCCGTCGCAGCGTGAGTATCTTTTCTTCTAAAGAGCTGCCAGATAAACTCGAAAACTTGGGTGGCAAATTAGCCAATGCCGCTATCTGGGAAAGCAACTTTACGCGTGCGCTTGCAGCGGGTGTAGCGCTCCTGTTGTTTGTCATTGTCATCGCGGTTCCTCTAAATATTTATCAACAGTCAGCGATTGCTGTGCTTGCTTTTGTTACGTCTTTAAAAATTCGTAAATTATCGTGGGGCCGTGGCGGTATCCTCATCATGATCGGCATCTCGCTATTGATGACAATGCGGTATTTGTATTGGCGCCTAACTTCAACGCTTGATTTTGAGACTGTCACTGACGCGTCTTTTGGTTATCTGCTGTTGTTTGCCGAGGTTTACGGCATTACGTGTTTAGTACTTGGTTATGTTCAAACGGCCTGGCCACTTGAACGCCAACCCGTGATGATTGATCGCCCTCCGTCTGAATGGCCAACGGTTGATGTATTTATCCCGACGTACAACGAAGATCTCTCCGTTGTGCGTTTGTCAGTGTTGGCTGCGCTGACTCTCGATTGGCCTGCCGACAAGTTGCGGGTCTATTTGTTGGATGACGGGCGTCGTGAGGAATTTAGGGACTTTGCGCACAATTGCGGTGCTATTTACCTCACACGTGATAACAATCGCCACGCGAAAGCCGGAAATTTGAACGAAGCGCTCAAGCGAACGAGCGGTGACTTTGTTGCTATTTTTGATTGTGATCATGTCCCAACGCGCTCATTTTTACAGGTGTCAATGGGTTCGTTCTTGCGTGATCCGAAGTTGGCGATGGTGCAAACGCCACATTTTTTCTTCTCGCCTGATCCCTTTGAGAGAAATCTCGACACTCACGGAAAAGTCCCCAACGAAGGGCAACTTTTTTATGGGCTTGTTCAAGATGGTAACGATATCTGGAACGCTTCGTTCTTTTGCGGTTCGTGCGCGGTATTACGACGCGCACCCCTCGAAGAAATTGGTGGCGTGGCGGTTGAAACAGTCACCGAGGACGCCCATACGGCTTTAAAAATGAGTCGTCTTGGTTACAACATGGCCTACATTGCTGTGCCACAGGCTGCCGGTTTGGCGACTGAAAACCTTTCGAGTCACGTGGGTCAGCGGATCCGTTGGGCGCGCGGGATGGCGCAAATTTTTAGAATTGACAATCCGTTGTTTGGCTCAGGTCTGACAATGGGTCAACGCCTGTGCTACGCGAACGCCATGTTGCATTTTTTTTATGGTCTACCTCGCTTAATCTTTTTGGTGGCCCCCGTTGCCTACTTGATATTTGGCGTGAACGTGTTTACCGCATCCACCTCTATGGTTTTGGCGTATGCACTACCAGCTATTGTGCTGGCGAGTATGACCAACTCTAAAATACAGGGCAATCACAGGCACTCGTTTTGGAACGAAGTGTATGAGACTGTGTTGGCTTGGTACATCTTGATGCCCGTGCTGATGGCGCTGCTCAATCCCAAGTGGGGTACGTTTAACGTCACCGCTAAAGGCGGAAAAATCGATCAAGAGTACTACGACTGGAAGATGGCGCTGCCTTATGTGGTGCTCTTGGCAGTGAATGGCACTTGTGCGATCTTTGGTATTACAGAATTGCTTCAAGGTTCAGACAAACCTTTTACCGCCTTGATCAATGGCGTTTGGGTGGTCTACAACACTGTGATTCTATGTGCGAGTGCGTATGTTGCGAACGAGGCTCGGCAAATTCGCCACACGCCTCGTATTAAAGCCACGTTTCCTGCAACAATTAGCCGCGTAAACGGTCGAACGATCATGTGTGAAACTGCAAATTTTTCAAGCACAGGCTTAGGGCTGAAGCTGCCCAAGGACAATGGCATTAAGTGGGATATTGGTGAACGGGTTCACGTCTCGATCTTCAGGGGAGAGAAGGAATCAACGTTTCCTGGAACTGTGCAAACTGGGGGGCAGTTTGTCGGTATTCAATTTGATGATTCGCTGACGCTTAAACAAACCAAAGAGCTCGCCAAAATGACGTTCGGTCGCGCCGACATGTGGGCCACGGAGTGGGACAAGCACACCGATGATCAACCCCTGAAATCGATTAGGAACGTAGTCGGTTACGGATTTTTCAATCTTTTAAGTTTGATCCGCAGCGGTATCCGCGGCACTTCCGGCAAAAGAAGAGCGTAAAAATGACTTTCGTACCTATGCATACTTCACAAGAGCGAGTGATGAAAGAGAATTTGTCTGTTAAGTTTTTTGATTTCAGCTTGGGCTTCGTTTTTCAAGACCGTATGGCGGCGCTTCTGCTGTTTGTTCTAATCGGGCTCTTGCCACAAGCGTTTGGCCAAGTCCCCAGACCAGCATCGCTAGTGCCTGCACCAGCGTCTGCCAGCCCAGCGGTACCTACTTCTGTGATTCCGTCGGCAGTCACACCCATTGAGTCGTCCGCTACCGTATCATCGAGTGAGGGTACTCGTATGGTGCAGAAGACTTTGCGTCAACTCGGGGCTAACCAATCCTTGACGCTGAGAGGTGCAGATGGGCGTGACGGGGTACGATTTAACATTCGCGCAGACGAGGTTATTTCAAAGGCGACTTTGACGCTGAGTTATGGGTTTTCTCCGGCACTACTCAACGACGGATCGCAACTCAATGTATTGATTAATGGAGATATCGCTGCGACGATACCGGTCGAGAGCGCTGATGGTGGTAAAAATCTTGAGCGCACCATTGATTTACCTGTACGTTTAATTTCAGACTACAACCAATTGACACTGCAACTCATTGGTCGTACGACCTTGCAATGTGAAGATCCAACTAACAACAGACTGTGGGCGACGATTAGTAATAAAAGCGTACTTGAGCTTGTGACTCAGGCGATCGCCTTGCCAAATGATTTATCTTTGCTGCCATTGCCTTTTATGGATCAGCGCGACGCACGCGATTTAAGTTTGCCGTTCGTGTTTGTCGGTGCATTGGATAACACAATGCTCGAAGCGGGAGGCGTCTTATCGTCTTGGTTTGGCGCTTTGGCTGTTTCGCGTGGTGCACGGTTCCCGGTCACCGTGAATACGATTCCGGCCAAGGGTAACGCCATTGTATTGATTGCCAACGAGAAACCGACCGTACCGAGTTTACAAATCGCTGCCATCTCGGGGCCGACGATATCTGTGGTGACAAATCCTGGTGATCCTTTTGGCAAACTGCTGCTGGTGATGGGGCGTGATAGCGCTGAACTGAAAAAGGCGGCAAGTGCACTGGCTTTGGGTGGCTCGGTATTGTCGGGTCAAACTGCGGAGATAACCAGTCTGAATGAATTGGCCCGGCGCCTCCCGTATGACGCACCAAACTGGTTGTCATCTTCCCGAGCGGTAAAGTTTGGCGAGTTAAGCTCAGCGCAAGCGATGAACGTGTCGGGCTATGATCCGGGGCCGATTCGTCTGAATTTGCGTATTCCGCCAGATTTGTACAGCGCGAAAGGCGCAGGCGTGCCGGTCGACTTACGGTATCGCTACACTCCCCAGCCAACGTCTAAAAACTCTTCCTTGACGATTAATATTAATGATCAGTTAGTGAAGTCGTTTGTGTTGTTTCCGCTTGAGCGTCTGACAGCAGATGACAGTCTTTACGGAAAAGTGCGTCAGCGCGTTTGGGGTGAAGGCCCTGTGCTTGAGAAACTTCAAGCGGATGAAACGCAGTCTATGGTGGGTAAGCTCAGCTTGCCGCTCGCGGCACTCTATCCAAGATCGCAATTGCAATTGCGCTATCAGTACGACTATATCAAATCCGGCGAGTGCGGTGATATTGTGATTGATAACATGCGTGGTGCCATCGAGCCGACCTCTACCTTAGACATCTCTGGCTATTCGCATTTCATGGCCATGCCAGATTTGCGCGCCTTTCATACATTGGGATTTCCGTTTACGCGCTTGGCTGACTTGTCTCAAACAGCCGTTGTGCTGTCCGACACACCAAGTTTGCAAGAGTATTCAGCTTACTTAGAGATGTTGGGTCGTTTTGGTGAGTCAACCGGTTACCCAGCAACAGCGGTGACTGTGACGCAGGCTGAGGGTATCGCGCTCGTTGCAGATAAAGATCTGCTGCTCGTGGCATCCGGTTCGAATCAGCCCTTGCTAAAGCAATGGGCAAGCGCCTTGCCGGGTGGCTTGGGCGGTATTAAGCGTTTGAGTCTGTCTGATTTAATCTATGAGGCGCGTCAGTTTGTGAGCCCAGACCCAGATGCAAACGTCAGGCGCGCACGTTCTGAGATTACTTTTAACAGCGTCGGCGATGGTGCGCTTTTTGCGGGTTTTGAGTCTCCGTTGAAAAATGGGCGCAGTGCTGTGTTGTTGTGGAGTGTGGAAGCTCAAGGGCTGCGCGACGGCATCAGTGCATTAATTGGTGGCGAAGGGTACGCTGAGCAGCTTGAGGGAAGCCTGGCCTTGGTCCGTGCTCAAAAAATAGAAGCACTTGTTGCAGACCAGTCATATCACATTGGTCGTCTGGGTTGGTTTGAGCAGACGCAATGGACACTCTCAAGAAACTTCGGTATGTATGTGATGACTGCCTTAGCAGCTGCTTTATTGTTAGCCATCGTGGCCTTTGTGTTTTTGCGGTCGTTGGCAAAACGTCGTTTAGCGGTCGCTGTAGGTGTAAAACGTGGCCGCCAAAGTTAACGCGCCTGGCGCGTGTTTAGTACGTCACTGGAAGCCGCTTTGTTTAAGTGTGTTGCAGTGGCTGTGTACTCCCGCGTTTGCCCTGACTGTGCCGGCGCCTGCGTCAGTCTCTGCACCGCAAATGCAAGCACCTACGACGGTGCAGGCTCCAGCGCAACAGCAAAAGCAAGCGGGCTCGCAAGTACTGTTACAGATATTGCAGACAGAGACCGCGGCTCGCGTGGTGTGTCCCGTTGAAGATTGGCCGCTGTGGACTGAATTTTTAAAATTCTTCGTCACCTCTGACGGAAGGGTGATTTATTCATTTCCGCCAAAGGCCGACAGCGTATCGGAGGGACAGTCGTACGCAATGTTCTTTGCACTGATTGCGAATGACCCAGCCAATTTTGAAAAGATTTGGCGTTGGACCGTACTGAATATGTTTCAAAATGATTTGGATACGCGCTTGCCAGCCTGGCTTTGGGGTCAAGCCGAAGACGGCAGTTGGAAGATCTTGGATGCGCACTCTGCATCGGATTCTGATACGTGGATTGCCTATTTATTGCTCGAGGCGGGAAGGCTTTGGCAACGACCAGACTACACCGCCGAAGGCAACAAGGTGTTGGATACGGTTGAAAAGAAGTTGATTCTTAATTTGCCAAATTTCGGCAATATGTTGTCAGCCGGTTGGATGAGTTTTGTCGAACCCAACGACCGATGGCGCGTGAATCCAAGCTATCTGCCGATTCCGCTGCTGCGACGGCTAGCAGAGCTTCGCCCTAATGGCCCTTGGACTGAAATTGCGCTCAATACGCCTAGGCTACTAAAAGCGACGAGCCCAAAGGGTTTTGCTGCAGACTGGGTAAGTTACGTGCTTCCACCTAAAGGGCGAGCACATTTTAAAATCGACGAACTCGGAGGCGATCGCGGCAGCTACGATGCGATCCGCGTGTATTTGTGGGCGGGTATGACTGCCAAAGAGGATCCCTTAGCCGACGAGGTGTTGAAAGCGCTCCCGGGGATGTTGGCGTTCATCCGCTTAAACAGACAGCCTCCTGAAAATGTGTTGGTGACGACAGGGGTGTTCTCGGGGCAAGCGCCTTTTGGGTTTTCTGCGGCCGTGCTGCCTTATTTAAAGGCTTTAGGCGCGGCGCAACAGTTGGAAGAGCAAGAACAACGCGCACGACGTATGCAAATTGCGAGCGCAACCGATCGCATGATGTATCCGGAGCGACCGCCCTATTACGACTACGCCTTGAGTCTCTTTGGCATTGGGTGGACAGAGGGACGCTATCAGTTCTTGAAAAACGGCCAAGTAAAATTGCAATGGGAACGATCATGCTCTTACGCAGCAGCACGTTAGCTTTAGGTCTTGTACTTGCCTTTGGGCCTCAGGCTGGTTTTGCGCAGAATGCTACGCAAAAGGTATTGCTTGAGCAAGCGTTGTACTGGAAGTCGAAGGGCAATGACGAGAATGCTGCCGTTGCTTGGAAGAAACTATTGATTATTAACCCGTCTGATGCGCGTGCGCTCTATGGTTTAGCGAAGATTGAATTGGACGCAAATCGAATCGACGAGGCCAAAAGTTATATCGAAAAGATTAAACAAGCGGATACCTCGGGGCGCTACTTTGCAATGCTGCAGCAAGATGTGAGCTTGCGGTCGCCTACAAATGAAAAATTGCTTTATGAAGCTAGATTGTTACAAGAAGCTGGCAAGCCCGATGAGGCGGTCGTACTCTATAAAAAAATATTTGCAGATAAGGAGCCTGTTGGCGATCTTGCGCTCGAGTACTACAATTTTTTAGGGTATTCGACTAACGGTTTTGAACCCGCTAGGCGAGGCCTAGAACGGCTTCAAAAAGAATGGCCGGACGATCCTTATGCTGCCTTGGGTTTAGCAAAGTTGTTATCCCGAAACGGCGAAACACGCATTACATCAATTAAACAACTCGCGCGCTTGACAGCAATACCAAGTGTGCAAAGCGAGGCCAACGAATTTTGGCGTAAGGCGCTGATATGGCTCGAGCAACCGAGGCGAGTTGACGTCCCGTTGTACGACGCGTACCTAAAGGTTTATCCCGATGACGCTGAGATCAGAAAAATGCGCGATGTTGCGGCTAAGCTTGTTGATGATGTAGCCGGCGCTGGTCTCAACCCACTATTGACTGCCGGGTTTACCGCCCTTGAACGTGGCGACCGCGAGTCTGCTGAGGCTCAATTTTCCAAATTTTTGAAAGAAAGTCCGAACGACGCCAATGCTTTAGGCGGGATTGGCATTATTCGCTTGCAACAAAACAAGCTTGAGGAAGCGCAACAGTTACTCGGTCGTGCGGTCGCGCAGCCAGGTGGCCAAGGTTGGGGGGTGGCACTTGGTAATGTTCGCTATCTTTATTTAGTTGAACAGGCAAACTCGGCACAGCGCGATGGTGACACGACTCGCGCGCGTAGCTTGTATCAACAAGCGACTCGATTGGATCCGAAGCAGAGCGGGGCGCAATTGGCGTTAGCTGGGCTGCAAGTCGAAGCCCGCGAATACGACGTTGCTGAAAAAACCTATCGGGGGATTTTGGCACAGAACAAACAAGATGCGTTTGCGCTGAGCGGTCTAATTACCGTATTGGCACTGAATAATAAGCTCGACGCTGCGCAAAAATTGCTAAAGGGTGTGACGCCTGAGCAAGTTGGTGGCATCGCGCAGCTGAATCGCCTGAAGGCTTCTTACTCAACTGGTCTATCACGCGCCGCCTTGCTTCGCGGAGACGCTGTCCAAGCGGTAGCAGAGCTTGAGTTGCCGATGCAAAACGATCGAGAGAATCCTTGGATTCGACTTGAGTTGGCACAACTGTATTTGAAACAAGGTCAAACGGCTAAAGCGCGTGCGATATTTGATGATTTATCCGCGGGTACGCAAACCGACGCAAGTGTGCTTTTTGCTGGCGCGTTGTTGGCGACACAACGCCGTGATTGGGTTGGGGCCGCGACCTTACTCGCGCGGATCCCCGTCAAAGAGCGTTCGCCTGAAATGGTGGGGTTACAGACACGCGTACAAGCCTACAGTGAGTTGAATCGTGCGACGAATTTGGCACAGCAAGACCGGCAGGTTGAAGCTCTTGCAATCTTGACAAGTAATCAGTCGAGCCTGACTAAGACGACAGAGTTTACTGGAGCCTTAGCCTCAGCCTATGTGGATATTGGCGAACCAGCTAAGGGTCTGGACCTATTACGACAGGCCATGGCGGGTTCAAAGCAACCAAGTGCTGAGCAGCAGATGCAATATGCGGGTCTGTTATTGCGTACCAACCAAGACGCCGAGTGTGCCAAAATATTGACCACTGTCAGCACCCGTCAGTTATCGGGAGACGAAAAGCGTAGCTTCGACGACTTGTTATTTACTTACTCAGTTCGTCAGGCTGAGCTGTTACGCGAGCGTGGCGATCTGACCGAGGCAAATAAAAGACTTGTGCCGCTGTTAGCGCAACGACCGAGCGATATTCAGGTCAACGAAGCGCAGGCACGTGTGTACGCAGCCGCTGGACAAAAAGGTAAGGCGTTAGATGTCTTCAAAGCGTTAATCGCTAAAACGCCTGATAGCGTTGCGCTGCAATTGAGCATGGCACAAATCGCTACGCAAGTTAAAGAAAATAGTATTGCTGCGACCTCGTTGACCAAAGCGCTTGAGTTGGCACCGGATGATGTCGAGGTCACGGCGGCAGCCGCTCGGATGTATGCCACGCAAGGTCGACTCGCCAAGGCTGAGGAGTTGTTTGAGCGTGCGATAGTGTTGCAGGGCTTACCTGCCCCCGCAAGCCCTTCAGACGTTTCGACGAGATCGCCTAGTCGTGTGGCGGCGACCGCCTTGCTGTCAAGACGAGCCAATGCGGAGGGCGGACAATCACCCAACGCGTTTAGCGAAAGAGGTAGCGGGCCGACTGCAGATCCGATTTTAGCGGCAGCCACCATGAACGGTACCAAGATGACAATGGCTACTGAATTGGATGTCATTAAACAAGAGCGTGCACCCGAGTTGTTGATTGGATTGCAAGTGCGCAATCGTAGCGGGACATCCGGGGCCGGCAAGCTCAGTGATGTTGAAGTACCTGTTGAAATGCGCTTGCCCGTCGGGGATGGCAAATTGAGTTTGAGTGCAACCTCGGTTTCTTTAAATGCTGGCGCAATCGGTACTGATTTTTATTCGCGCAGCACCTTTGGCGCTGGCCCGAATGCCGCCCTCGATCAACTCGCTGGGCTCACCGGTTATCCAACCGATCAAACGGGTCGAGGGGTAGGCTGGTCGCTCGGCTACAAGAGGCCGGGCTTTGTTGCTGACATTGGAGTCACACCGGTTGGTTTTCAATACAGCAACGTAACAGGTGGCCTGAGGTTCGACGGGACCTTAGATAAAGAGAATACTTGGTACTACAGTATTAGCGCTTCAAGTCGCCCCATGGTGGATAGCGTCTTGTCGTTTGCAGGAACGCGAGATAGCGTGACGGGCCAGACGTGGGGCGCAGTGATGTCAACCGGTGGGCGCGTGCAGCTTTCAAAGGATCTTGGTGGCTACGGCGTGACCGGTTCAGCAGGTTTGTTTTCGCTCAATGGTCATAACGTCGCGGCGAATACCCGTGTCGATGCCAACTTAGGGATGTACTGGAATCTTATTAAAGCGAATGATGAAAACTTGACGATCAGTGTCTATGCGTCGAGTTTGTTTTACGACAAAAACCTAAGCCACTTCACGTACGGACAAGGCGGTTACTTCAGCCCTCAGCAATACTATTCACTTACCTTGCCGATTAACTGGTCACAGCGGTCGGGTGATTTTTCGTACAGAATTGGTGGCGCTTTAGGTGCGCAAAAGTTTTCGCAAAGTGCGTCGGATTATTTCCCAAATAATGGTGACTTGCAAGCTGCCGCCAACGCTACCATGGCAAGACTTTTAGCCTCGGGTGGCGGGGGTACGGGCACGGCGACCTACGAGGCGCAAAGTCAATCTGGTGTGGCTTACAACCTGACTGCGGCGGGTGAGTATCAACTTAATCGTTACGCATTCCTGGGGGGACTGCTGCAGTTTGATAACTCAAACAATTATCGGCAATGGGGTACGGGTCTGTATTTACGTTTTAGCTTCTATCCAAGAGTAGGACCAGTACTTTTGCCCATGAATCCTTACGTTTCACCCTACGGTTTATAACTTTACCTTAGAGTATTTTTATGGCTTCAGCATTATTGGCGGGTTTAACGGTGTTGGTAATTGGAGATAGTCATCTTTCAATGCCAACCTATTTAATTGGTTCGCTTCATGACGGGCTCATGCAGCAGGGGGCGCAAGTGCATTCAGTGGCGGCTTGTGGGGTGCCCGCTGGCGATTGGGTTCGCGCAGTGCCTGCCACGTGTGGTGCAGAGCGTGTGGGTCAGGCGAAGCCAACGATTATTGGAAAAGAAGCTAAAACCACGCCGATTAAAGATCTCGTTGCGGCCGATCAGGCTAAGCTTGTGATCGTCGTCATGGGCGACACCATGGCTGGGTATAAGCAAAATTTTCCAAAGGTATGGATTTGGCAGCAAGTCACTGCATTGACTAAAGAGATCGCCAAGACGGGCGCGTCATGCATGTGGGTCGGGCCGGCCTGGGGCACCGAAGGCGGCCCGTTCGGTAAAAACTTTGCACGCGTACAGCAGATGTCAAATTTGCTTGCCAGTACAGTCGCGCCTTGTGAATACATCGACTCCCTGAAGTTTTCTAAGCAAGGGCAATGGCCCACTTCAGATGGGCAACACTTTACTGTTGTTGGCTACAACTTGTGGAGCAGTGAAATTGTCAAAAGTGTGCTCGCTTCGTCTATGGTTAAAAATTTGACGACTCTCAAATGAAGGCAACACCAACACGCGGTGTTGCCATAACGCCTGACAACATGAGAAATTTCTTAAAGTCGTTGTGGTTGAGTTTGGGTGTCTTAGCCTCGACCTACAGTGCTGCGAGCAGCGCGGCTGATATTCCCTTGTACCCAACGGGCCCAAGTGCCGATTCGTCTTTTGTGCGCTTTATCAATGGCACCGATGCAGCGCTTGAGTTGACTGCTGCAGGATCGAAAGCCAAAGTTAGGCTTGATGCCAAGACGCCAACTACCGTGTTTTATCCAGTGCGTGCAAAGTCCGATATCAAAGGTCAATTTGTGCAAGCGCAAAGCAAAAGTGACATCTCGACAAGCGTGAAGGCTGGAGAATTTGTCAGCGTGATTGCCTTGAGCGATGGTGCGAATCTTAAGCACCTTACGATTGGCGAAGAGCCTGATGATTTTAATGCCTTGAAGGTATCTTTGGCCTTTTACAACATTAGTTCAAATTGCGCCAATGCAGGTTTACAAGTCGTTGGCCGCGACGTCATGTTATTTGAAAAAGTTAGAATCAACGCGCTGACAAGACGCATGATCAATTCGGTCAAAATTTCTGTTCAATTGCTCTGCGGTGAGCAAGCGATCGGTACGCCAATTGAACTCGGTGAGCTGATCTCGGGTGAGCGTTACAGCGTGTTTGCTGTTCCGGCATCCAGCGCAACACGCATTTTTATCGTCTCTGATGCAGTCGCCCGTTAACGGATATACGAGCCTCTCAACAATCCCTTCACAGATGTTATCGAACGTTAACGCTTATACAAGACTCTAAACGATCATGGTTTTTGCTTCACTTGAGTTTTTGACGATTTTTTTGCCGGTATTTCTGGCGTTGTATGCCTTGGTTGGGCCAACCCGTCGTAACGCCACCCTGTTGCTTTGTAGCTGGGTTTTTTATGGTTGGTGGAGCCCCATTTTTTTAGTGCTTTTTATGTTTCTGGCCGTCATGGGTTGGGTCGGCGGGTTGTCGATTGATGCAGCCAAAACGCAGCGGGCTCGGGGTTGGACGCTCACTGGTTTCATCGCATTAAATTTATCGCTACTGTGCTGGTTTAAATATTCAAATATCCTGGTCGAAACGCTAAATGGGATTGTTGGGTCGGGAAGCGCGCTGTCGATCGAGTGGCAATTGGTGATTTTACCGATCGGTTTGTCTTTCATCGCGCTACAGTCGATTTCGTATCTCATCGATGTATATCGCCGCACGGTGCCAGCTGACCAAAGTTTTGTGAGCTTTGGCGCCTATCAATCGATGTTTGTTCACTTGATAGCAGGTCCGATTATTCGGTACGACTGGGTCAAACGTGAGCTGGTTTCTCGTCCCTTTGACTGGCAGCATTTCTCACTCGGTGCACGCCGCTTGATGATCGGTATGTCGATGAAGGTGTTGATCGCCGATACGTTGGCGCCTGTTGTCGATGTGGCTTTCGCAGTGCAAACCCCATCATTTTTGGACGCCTGGTTAGGTTGTATTGGTTACGGTTTGCAATTATTTTTCGATTTTGCTGGCTATAGTGTGATGGCAATCGGACTAGGGATGATGCTAGGTTTTCGTTTCCCCGAAAACTTTAATCACCCTTATCTTGCAACAAGCATTCAAGATTTTTGGCGACGCTGGCACTTGTCGCTGTCTAGCTGGATTCGCGATTATCTCTATATCCCCTTGGGCGGCAATCGGCTCGGCCCGGTGCGAACCTACGTCAACCTTTTGCTGACGATGTCGATCGCAGGACTTTGGCATGGCGGGGATAGCTGGAACTTTCTGCTTTGGGGTATTGCGCATGGCTTGGCGCTCAGCGTAGATAGACTTTGGAATCAGGCCAAACTCGGGCATGTGCCTACGTTTGTGTCGCGCGTGCTGACATTGTTATTTGTCTTTTTAGCCTGGACAATCTTTAGAGCACATACGTTTGATAGCGGCCTGCAAATGTATGCGGGTCAGTTTGGCCTAAATGGGTTCGGCTTAAGTGATGCGATGTTAGTGATTTTGCGACCTTCGCACTGGTTCGCTTACGCCTTAGGGATTGCATGCGTGATGGTGCCATTACTACAAGGCTGGGCGGATCGGCAGTCGGGGCCCGGTGTGCTGTTTGTGGCAACTGTATGGCCGATTATTGCTTTTCTTTTCTCTTTCGCGCTCATCGCGAGTCGCGGAGCGGTCCCTTTTCTGTATTTTCAATTCTGATGACTAAGACCTATATTCCGCCAGAAGCCAGCCTCAAGCCCATTACCGAGCGTGATCGCAAGGCAAGCCCCTTGGCTGGTGTCTGCTTTGCGCTATTTATTGTGTTTGGATTGTTCTCGACTCTTTATGCAACAAGTTTTGGAAAACTAAATTTGTTTCCAAATGGATTATCTTGGTCACCCTTTTTAAAAGGTGATGTGTCGCAAGCTTTTGCCTTAGCACTCGCCGACGCGCCCGTGCCCGCAAATGCCGCCCTGATCGAACGAGGTCTGAGTTGGGTCGTCGCGGGCGATTTGGGCCCGCGTGTCCGTCGCGGCGCCCCTGGGTGGCTTTTTCTTGGCGACGAACTCACGGTGCACGAGCAGCCCCAATTGAATATGGCGCAGCGAAAAGCAGACGTTCTTAAGGTTCAAAAGACCTTGGCAGCTCAAGGCATCGAATTATTGGTCATTTTGGTGCCAGATAAATCACGCATTGAGGCTGCACAGCTTGGGATGTTGCATCGGCCGAGTCGCTATGATCAGCGTGCGAGCCAATGGATAGGCGAGCTAAATCGTGCGGGCGTTGAGGCCTTAGATCTGACCGACACACTCGTGTCGTTTAAGCAAAAAAATGTTGCTGCGTTCTTGAAGTCTGATTCACATTGGACAGAGCAGGGCGCAGAGGCGGCGGCACGGGCTGTGAGCGCCCAAGTACTGCGCTTAAAGATCGTCGCGACACCGGCGCAAGCCTTGGCAGTTGATCAGCGGATTGAAATGAACCGACCTGGTGACTTGATCAGACTGGCTGGCGTTGAGTGGTTATATGATGCCTTACAGCCGCAGCAGGATGTGGCTCAAGAGACGACCTTCAAGGTCGACACGCAGGCGGCAGACAAAGAAAAACTTGGCTCTGTGTCGGTTCCAACGGCGAGCACGCAAGCCGATGACTTGTTTGGTGACGCTGATTTGCCTAATGTTGTTGTGATTGGCACCTCGTTTTCACGCACCTCAAACTTTGTGTCTTTCATCGAAAAAGAGCTCAAAGCCAAGGCAGCAAATCTTGCGCGTAATGGCGGTGATTTTTCTGGTGCGATGAACGCCTATTTATCGAGTGTGGCTTTTAAAAATACGCCCCCTAAGCTCGTGATCTGGGAGATTCCTGAAAGGGTCTTGCAGCAAAAGGCTTCGAAAGATTCGATTCAGTAGAAGGGCGGTGTGTTGTTGAGGTCTTGTCTAGTGCTTGCTCGGTTCTTACATGCGTCAGCACACTTTTTTGACAAGTGTTGAGTGCCTTCCAAGGGCTTGGCATATCAACAGTTTGGCATTTAGCGCAAAACGTTACTGTTTCGTGCAAGCCTATTTGGACTTTGTCGTTATTTCCCCGCTCTTAGGATGTATGGCAATTGAACGCTGTTAACGTGAGCGTCCTTTGTACCAAGGTTGCAAGGAACAGTTGTGCAAAATGTAAGCGATAAAAATGACTTGTTGGTTGCACAACATTTATACGCACAGCTAGTGGGTTTAGCGATTATCGTTTGCGCGTTGGGATGGGCGTTGTATGCCGGTGTCTCTGCGCTCTGGGTGGCAGTCTGCGCGTTAGTGGCGCTGGGAGCCACTGGCGCAGTGCTGTATCTGAATCACACTCAGCTTCTGGATTATTCAAAAGAAGTACATGCTCGCCTGCAAGCGATGGTCTCGTCCAGTCGGGGTATCGTGGCCGGTAAGCTAGTGGATGCGTCAACAGACTCTCCAAAAGATATGATGACTAGGGTGACTGAGTCGATCCATGCACTGTTGGTCGAACAGCAAGTAAAAATCGGCAAGCTTCGCATCACCGATTATGTATTTACGACTGGAGGCGAAGCAATTTTGGTGAGCGATATTGACGGTAAGATTGTTGATGTCAACCCGCAGTTGCTCAAAATGACTGGCTACACTCGAGAAGAGTTAATCGCTCGCCCCGCAGGCATGCTGTATCGAAAAAACGCGGCGCAAAATAGGTCATTTCAGATCCGAGATGGGCTGCTTGACTTAGGTCACTGGCGTGGCGAAACCGTTTTTTTTGATCGCAGTGATGGTGCAATCCCTGTATTGTTGTCGGTGTCTAAAATACTCGATGATCAGGGCATGCGGAAGGGCTACGTTTCAATTTTTGCCGATATACGACACACCAAAGAAGTCGAAGCTAGGCTGCGCCAACTGACCACAACCGATCGCTTGACGATACTGCCAAATTACGCGGTGTTCAGTCAAACTTTACACAGTCGCATAGCCAGTCCCGAAACCAATAGCAAGCGATTTCTCTTTCTGTTGTTGAACATTGACCGCCTGCGTACGATTAATGACAGGCATGGCCCAGAGAATGGCGATAAGATCATTGCGCAGATCGCGGCGTATCTCGAAATGGTGTTACCCAAAGGAACAAGCTTATGCCGCCGCTCGGGCGATGAGTTCATGGCAATGGTAGATGTTGACCAAGCTCAATTTCTCGACCAACTCAAGGCTGCGTTATCGCACATCGTGGTGAGTGTACCTGCCACAATCGAAACGCAGCCGCATTCGCTTAGCTTAAGTGCTGGTGGCGTGGTGTATCCCGATCAGGCGAAAACTCTGAACGAGTTATTGCTTGCGGCTGATGCCGCGCTCCAGCTATCTAAAGCACAGGGTCGGGCGCGCTTAACGTGGTTTACCAATGAGCTGGGCGACATTGTGTCCCGCAGACGGCTGATTGAAGAAAGGCTCGCTGTGGCGATCACCGCTGACTTGGTGAAGCCTTTTTATCAGCCAGAAATTGATATGCGTACCGGAAAAATCATCGGTTTTGAAGCGCTAGCACGTTGGGATGACGAGGTCTTGGGGTCTGTTTCGCCAGGTGAGTTTATTTTGATTGCAGAAGAGAGCCGCTTAATTGAACGTTTAAGTGGCTCGTTATTGTCACAAGTACTACGTGACCTGCCTACGATTGTGAATAAATTTCCTGCAACCAAGGTTGCGTTTAATGCCTCGCCACATTTGTTTCGCGATCAGACTTTGCTCGGCCTACTGACCAGAGACTTGCGCGAACGACCTGAAATTTTGGATGGCCTTGAAATCGAAGTGACTGAAAGCCATGCCGCAGAGTCGGCAGCAGAAATCTTTGGGCAGCTAAAATCGATTCGTACGTTGGGCGTTGAAGTCGCGATTGATGATTTTGGTACGGGCTATTCATCGTTCGCACGCCTTGCCAACATGCCCATTAACCGCTTGAAGATCGACTCGAGCTTTATCGCTGCGATGCAAGACGCAACGCAAAAGAAGATTACTGTCGCGATTATTAATTTGGCTAAAACACTAGAGCTCGAGGTCACGGCTGAAGGCGTTGAAACGATTGAGCAAAGATCGGCTTTACTAAACGCCGGCTGCCATCGTGCGCAGGGCTGGCTGTATTCAAAGGCACTGCCTCTGAACGAGTTGCTTAAACTCGAATCTGTCCTAAGTGTTTAAAAAAATTGAAATTATCTGATGGCTTTGTAAAGATAAGACAGGTAGTTTTCTACCCAGTAAAAGTGTCTAAATATTCAAGACGAATATTAATTTGCATCATGGCAGTGCTAGCGGCTGGCTATATTATTGCAAGCGCATTGTTTAACGCCATCACTCGGCACACAACCGCTGTTCAGTTCTGGTCTAAGCAACTATACCTTCAAACGTTGGTGTTGGCCGAGCAAGCAAACCAAGCACTGTATTTCGCCGAGGTGGTGTTAGATACACTCTCCGATGAGATTTTCGAACATTTTGTCAACGTAGCTCAAGCCCAAAACGAGGTCGACAGCCGCCTAAGTCTGCGCAAGGTCTTGCAGAATAAAGTGCAAGTCAATCGGCTCATTGACGCGATTAGCGTGAGGCTGCCCGGTGGTGACGTCGTCAGTTCGTCAGACGAACACGTCGCGCCTTTCGAAGTCGATCCGAGCAAAGGCGAGTTTGTACAGATCGCCCCAAGGCTTTCAGGCGCCATCTTTCTTGGCCCCCCCAGGTTTGATGACAAGAAAAAAAAGTGGCTGTTTGATTTATTGCGCGAAGTTAAGAACCGTGACGGATCAACCGCAGCCTGGGTCCGCGTCGAAGTTTTACCACGGACGTTTTCTGACCTCTACGAAAAGGTCGTTAAAGACCTAGGTCGAGGCGCTTCGGTGAGTTTGTACCGTAGCGACTACACGCTGATGGCGCGCTGGCCCTCTGTCGATGCATTGGTCGGTGTACGAAATTTGACAAGCGCGACCCAAAATCTTATCGGAGTACAAAAGCTGACACACGGTATCGTGGTGACTGATTCTGAGCGACTGACAGAGTCAAAGAGTACCCAATTGCGCATGGTTGCCGTGCGGCGCGTCGAGAATTTTCCTTTGATCGTGACAAGCGTCATCACACGAGATGTGTTTTTAAAAGAATGGGATGACGTTGTGAGTAAGATTCTTTGGCGCTCGATTTTGGCGCTGGTACTTTTGATATTAGGCGCTTGGTGGTTATTACGCTCTGACACCCGATTGCAGCTTGAGCTAAAAGATCGCCTGGCCTCGCAGGAGGCGTTAAGCAAGGCCCACGAAGAGCTGGAGTCACGGGTGCTAGAACGTACCGCGGCGCTGCGCTTAGAGGTTGCCGAGAGGGTAAGAGTCGAACGCGAGTTGGTCGCGGCAAATGCTTTGACTTACTCGATTTCACACCGCGCTGGAATGGCTGAAGTTGCTAATAGTGTGCTGCACAATATTGGTAATGTATTGAACAGTGCGAATGTTTCAGTGCTGATTTTGTACGAACAGCAAAAAATAACTTCACTGAAAGATTTTCCGCTGGCGATCAGTTTAATGACGGCACATCGAAATGACTTGGCGCTTTACCTGCAACAAGATCCCCAGGGCCGCCAGCTTCCTGAATATCTGAAGCTATTGGCTGAGGTGTGGGAGATCGAATACGCCGAGGCAATTAAAGAACTCGAGCAGCTTATGCTCAGTATGCAGCACATTAAAGAGATTGTTGCGCGCCAGCAGTCGCTCAGCGGGCAAGGTGGCCTCAGGGTACGGATGAATTTAAAGGAGGTGTTGCATGATGCGTTATCACTTTTGGCCGTGGAATTAAAAGAATCTGAAATTGAGGTCAGTTGTCAAGTTGACGATGTGGTGTGGTGGCTGGGTGATCGCATCAAGCTGGCACAGATCATCTTAAATATTGTGATGAATGGACAGCAGGCCATTGTGGCTTCGATTGAAAGCAATATACGTAAATTACAGATTCAGGTTAGTCAAAATAACGACCACAGCTTGCGCATTGATTTCACGGATAGTGGAATTGGTATGACCGAGGCGACGCTCAGTAGCCTGTTCGCGTACGGATTTACGACAAAAGAGAACGGCCACGGCTTTGGTCTGCATGCCAGTGCATTGGCAGCGCAAGAGATGGGGGGCACCCTCACCGCCCACAGCGACGGGATATATCTTGGTTCGACTTTTAGTTTGACCTTGCCGATTGATCTGACCGCGGCTCCATCCGTGCAGGTTGATGTGTCATGATTTTGTATAAAACCTGTCCAGAAGAATTTTAGTCGTTGATGACAATGTGGCGATTCGCGAAGATTTTATGAAAGTCCTGGCGCCGCGTTCTGCCAAGGAGGTGCAGCTAAAAGATAGCGCCGCTCGCTTATTTGGCCGTGAATTGCCAGCGAAAGCCCCTGAGATCGAATATCGAATCGATGTTGTGACGCGGGGTCAAGAGGGTCTTGAATGTGTGCGCGAGGCGCAAGACCAGAACGATCCTTATTTTTTGGTGTTTGTGGATATGCGAATGCCTAATGGCTGGAACGGTATCGAGACGACCCAACGCATGTGGCAATGCGACCCGCAGTTACATATTGTTTTATGCACGGCTTTCTCGGATTTTTCTTTGACAGAGATTCGCGCAGAGCTTCCCAGTAGTGATCGTTTTTTAATTCTTAAAAAGCCATTTGACAACATCGAGGTTCAGCAGATTGCTGATTCGTTGACAACCAAGGCGCTATCCGAGCGCTTACTTCGCGAAACAGATCGTGAATTGCGTGGACGTATTGAGCAGTTGCGGTTGCTTGAGTCTACGGTGATGTACGTTAACGACGGAGTATGGGTAACCGACCTTGATCTGATCAATGGGCCCAACGTCATTTTTGCCAACGCGGCCTTGGCCAAGATGTCAGGCGCTACGCGTGAGCAACTTCTGGGACAGCGACCACCGCTGTTGAGGTTGGGCCAACTTGAACCGGCAGTGCTAGCTGTCGTCACTTCGGCCTTAAATGAGCAAAAGCCTGTCAGTGTTGAATTGTTAACCCATTCCAATTCTCAACTTCCGAAATGGATTGCCTTGGATATCGTGCCGCTATTTAATGAGCATGCAGTGTGTACAAACTTTGTTGGTGTACAGCGCGATATCTCTGTGCAAAAGAACGCTGCCCACAAAATTGAGCAGCTTGCGTTTTCTGATGCACTGACTGGTTTGGCTAATCGTCGTTCATTGACTGATCGCTTGGATCAGGCGCTGGCCGCTTGCTTGCAGGAGCCAAACTATTGCGCACTCATTTATGTTGATTTGGATAACTTCAAAAATGTCAATGATGCCTTTGGACACCAACAGGGCGATCAGTTTTTGATAGAAGTGAGTCAGCGTTTGCTGAGTTGTGTTCGAGCCGATGAGACCGTCGCGCGCATTGGTGGCGACGAATTCGTGGTGATTCTCAGAAATCTTGATCCAGACCAAGCCTTGTCGGTTTCAAAAGCGCTTGCAGCGGTTCAGCGTATTTTAGAGTTGCTCTCAACCCCGATTGTGTTGCAAGGCACCGCTTACACCTCTTCTGCGAGTGCAGGAGTGATCTTATTTGGTGATTGCCAAACGACTGCTGATACCCTTCTACAAAACGCCGATCTAGCGATGTATCAGGCCAAGGCACAAGGCAAAGAAACCTATCGATTTTTTGATACGAAGATGCAGGCTAGTCTTGATGACCGTTTTCTGATGGCCAATGAGTTGAGGCATGCGATCCAAGGCAAACAACTCAACTTGCTTTTCCAACCTCAGCTGGATGCCAACCTAAAAGTGACTGGTGCTGAGGCTTTGTTACGCTGGGAGAACCCCACTTACGGCAACATTTCACCTAGCCAGTTTGTGCCGCTCGCTGAAAAAATCGGTTTTATCAAACAGCTCGGTGGATGGGTGCTTCAACAATCTTGTATTGAATTGACCAGATGGGCGCAACTCGCGCACATGCGAGAGCTTAAGCTGGCGGTCAACATCAGTCCGATGCAATTTCAGCAACCAGACTTTACCGAGACAGTGTTGAGTGCCCTATTAGCCAGTGGTGCGCCCCCCGAGCGTCTGAAGCTCGAACTCACGGAAAGCATGCTGATTGCTGATTTGGTTGATGTGAATCGCAAGATTGATGCGCTTAAAGAGATTGGCATCGCGGTGTCGCTTGATGACTTTGGTACGGGCTACTCGTCGCTTAATTATCTTAAGCGCCTGTCACTTAATCAGCTCAAAATCGATCAGTCTTTTGTGCGCGATATGCTGACGGATTCTCATGGCGCCGCCATCGCACGTGCGATTGTGACGCTTGGACATTCTTTGGGCTTAGAGGTGATTGCGGAGGGCGTTGAGACCTTAGAGCAGCACCAGTTTTTGTTAGGTATTGGTTGCTCCGCCTTTCAAGGGTATTGGTATAGCCGTCCAATCTCTGCGCATGACTTCGAGGCTTTTGTACGACTTCGTATGCATTGAAGTTGCGGCATTTTGCCCTCAAATTATTTTAGGTTGCTAGATTTCGGTTTGGGAGCATGTCGGCGTTTTTGCTATTCAGTCTTCTTCCGAATCCTGTTTGTTAAGAAAAACCTTGGTCGGTATGTGGTTTTTAAATTAAATCTTGTAGTGACTTTAAATTAAACCAGCAAAATTCTGCTGACGAAATTATGTTGTGCAAGTAATATCCCAAGTATTTTTTTTGAGGCACTTTTCATGGAACTCAAAGTAAACGGTACTGTTCACAATATTGATGTTGAACCAGATATGCCGTTGTTATGGGCGTTGCGAGAAGTGCTTGGTTTAACTGGCACTAAATATGGCTGTGGCGTGGCTCAATGCGGCGCCTGTTCGGTCCAACTGAACGGCGAATTAGTGCGCTCGTGTTCGATCCCTGTGGCCAGCGCTGCCGGTCAGGCGATCACCACCGTCGAGGGGCTGTCGAACGACTCGAGTCATGCGATTCAACAGGCTTGGATCGCACTGGATATCCCACAGTGTGGCTATTGCCAGTCGGGCCAGGTGATGGCAGCGGTGGCGCTACTCAAGCGCGTGCCTAAGCCCACCGACGCTGATATCGATGCTGCGATGACCAATATTTGCCGCTGTGGCACCTACCAGCGCATCCGTGACGGCATCCATGTGGCGGCTGGTCAAAAACAATTAGCCGACGTTTTAAAAGACTACGCCACAGCTGGCGTCGCTAAAGCATAAGAAGACTGAACATGACAAACCATAACAGTAAGTCGCTAAGCGCCACACGCAACCTCACACGTAAGAGCCACGCGCCTTCGAAGCCTGCTCGCCGTCAGTTCTTGATCGCAACTTCCGCTGTGGGAGCTGGCCTCGCGCTTGGATTGATGAGTGCGCGTCCAGCGTACGCACAAGCGAGCGCGCCAGCGTTGACCGCCGAGGAGGTGAACCTGTGGGTCGTCATTAAACCGGACGACACTGTTGTGATTCGTATCGTTCGCTCTGAGATGGGTCAGGGCACACGTACAGGCTTGGCACAGTTGGTGGCTGAAGAGCTTGACTGCGACTGGAAAAAAGTCACCTATGAAGCGCCTTCTGCAGGGCAAAATTTAGCGCGTAAACGTGCCTGGGGTGCGATGGCCACAGGCGGTAGCCGTGGCATTCGTGATTCGCACGATTACGTTCGTCGTGGTGGCGCTGCCGCCCGGATGATGCTGTTGCAAGCCGCTGCTGATCAGTTCAACGTGCCTGTTGCCGAGCTGACGGTTAGCAAAGGGCTGATTACTCACGCCAAGACAAGTCGTACGGTGAGCTATGGCAAAGTCGCAGATGCCGCGGCTAAATTGACGCCACCAGAATCCAAATCGATTGTCTTGAAAAAGCCACTAGACTGGAAAATCGCAGGCACTGCAGTGCCACGCTTAGATACCGCAGACAAAGTTAACGGCGCCAAAGTCTTTAGCATCGACCTACGTCTGCCCGGAATGTTATGCGCGGCGGTCAAGAGCTGTCCGGTGTTTGGTGGCAAGTTGGTGAGTTTTGACGAATCAAAAATTAAAGCCATGCGTGGTGTCAAAGGTGCGGTAAAAGTCAATGACTCTACCGTGGCTGTGGTAGCTGACACGTGGTGGCGCGCAAAAACAGCGTTAGACAATCTGCCGATTGACTGGGATTTAGGTGCGAATGCAAAGGTGTCGAGCACCACAATCGCTGCGGCCTTAAAAGAAGGCCTGGGCGCTGAGGGCGACTTCTGGCAGCGTAAAGAAGGTGATGCACTGGCCGCCATTAAAGGGTCGGCCAAAAAAGTTGAAGCGGTGTACAGCAGCCAGTTTATGGCGCATGCCACGATGGAGCCGATGAATTGCGTGGTGCAAATCAGCGGTGACCGTGCCTACGCCTGGGTACCCACGCAAAACGCCGAGGCCTCGATCGCGGCGCTCTCTGAGGCGTCGGGCCTGCCGTTGGCCAATTGCGATATCAAGACCATGGATTTGGGAGGGGGACTTGGGCGGCGCGGCGGTACGCAAGACTTTATGCACCACGCCGTGGCAATCGCCAAGCTCTACCCAAATGTGCCGATCAAGATGGTCTGGAGTCGCGAAGAAGACATGACGCACGACTTCTTTCGGCCTATCTCAATGGCCAAAATGTCGGCGGGCCTGGATGACAAAGGCAATTTGACAGGATTTCATATCCGCGTGTCGGGTCAATCAATCAACGCATATCTAAATCCGACTGCTATTAAAAACAACAAAGACGTGCGTCAGTTGCAAGGGTTTTACGCAGAGCCAGGTGATGCGCAATTGGGCTACACCTTCCCGTCGCTGTTAACTGAGTATGTGATGCGTAACACGCATGTGCCGGTCGGCCCTTGGCGTGGTGTCAATACCAATCAAAACGGTATTTACATGGAGTGCTTCATTGAAGAGTGCGCGCGTGCAGCGGGTCGCGATTCACTAGCATTTCGTCGTGACTTGATGAAAAACCATCCCAAGCATCTGGGCGTTTTAGATGCCGTCGCACAAAAAGGCGATTGGGGTAAAGCGCTACCTGCAGGTCAGCATCGCGGCATTGCGCAGTTCATGGGTTATGGCAGCTACTCTGCGGCAACAGCAGAGGTGTCAGTGTCTGCGAGCGGTCAGGTGAAAGTGCACCGGATGGTGTTCGCTCTGAATTCAGGACACTTTGTGAATCCTGCGCAGGTCAAGGCCCAGATTGAGGGTTCGGTTGTGATGGCATTGTCTGCAATCTTCAATGAAGACATCACGATTGAAAACGGTCAAGTTAAAGAAAACAACTACCACTCGTATCCCTTGGCAAAACTCAAAGACACGCCAAAGGTCGAGTGCGTATTGGTGCCTAGCCATGATTTTTGGGGCGGTGTAGGCGAACCCACGATCTGTGTAGTCGGTCCGGCAGTGTTGAATGCGATCTTTGCGGCTACGGGTAAACCCGCACGGGACTTGCCGTTGCGCAAGCACGGGTTAACGCTTGTTTAACGTAAATGATTTTGCAGCTTAGGGTTGGGTCGTTTCTTTTCATTTTTTAGAGATAAACTCAGTCCAGGTAGTTCTAGCTTACCTAGGTGGTTCGCGCTAAAGTACGTAGTCTGTGCGCCCCTAGATTTAATCAATTTTTTCAGTCAATATTCAGGAGTCTCTCAATGGCGATTCAGTTAACTGTCAATGGTAAAGCGCACAGCGTCGATGTCGACCCAAATACCCCTTTGCTGTGGGTGATTCGTGAACAAGTGGGCCTAACCGGTACCAAGTACGGTTGCGGCATCGCCCAGTGTGGCGCCTGTACGATCATGATGGACGGCGCAGCGATTCGTTCGTGTGTGTTGCCAGTCAGTGTTGCCGTGGGCAAACAAATCCAAACGATTGAAGGCCTGGCGAAAGACGGCAAGATGACGCAATTGCAACAGGCTTGGATCGAGCATCAAGTGCCCCAGTGTGGCTTTTGCCAGTCGGGTATGTTGATGGCGGCGACTGATTTGCTAGCTAAAAAACCTAAACCTACTGATGCCGATATTGATGCGGCGATTACCAATATTTGTCGTTGCGGCAGCTTTCAAGAAGTGCGCGCCGCGATTCACTCAGTTGCTAAAGCTTAAGGGGTCACTCATGAATGCACGCGTCCCGAATCCTTCACGTCGTCAGTTTATTGTTGGCACGACCGCCGTCAGCACTGGATTAGTCCTTGGTTTACAAATCCCTTTTCTGGGCTCAGCGCTTGCCGCAGAGTCAACCCCAGAGATCGGCGCTTGGGTCGTCATTAAGCCCGATGACACTGTCATTGTGCGTGTCGTGCGCTCAGAGATGGGTCAGGGCACCATTACTGGCTTGGCACAGATGGTTGCCGAAGAGCTTGAGTGCGCCTGGAGCAAAGTTACCGTTGAGTATCCAACGCCCGGCGAGAGTCTCAAGCGCAAGCGTATCTGGGGTGATTTTTCAACTGGAGGTAGCCGCGGTATTCGCACCTCAGAACAGTATGTTCGCAAGGGTGGCGCCGCTGCACGCATGATGTTGGTGCAGGCTGCTGCCGACGAGTGGAAAGTGCCCGTTGCAGAGTGTGTCGCCGCCGAAAGCGTCATCACCCACAAGCCAAGCGGCCGTAAAGTGGCATTCGGTAAAGTGGCTGAGGCTGCCTCAAAGATTGCTGTCCCCACCGAGATCACTCTCAAAGACCCAAAACAGTGGAAGATCATCGGTAAGTCGATGAACCGTATCGACACCTTTGCCGATAAGGTTACGGGCAAGCAGGTTTACGGCATGGATTTAACGATGCCTGGCATGTTGGTCGCCACCATCAAAGAGTGCCCCGTTTTTGGTGGCAAGGTCAAAAGCTTTGATGAAAGCAAAGTGACTGGCATGAAGGGTGTCAAGAAGGTGGTGAAGGTCGGTGAGACCGCCGTTGCTGTTGTGGCCGAGACGTTTTGGATTGCTAAGACAGCGCTCGATCAACTTCCGATTGTGTGGGACGAGGGTCCAAATGCAACGCTATCGAGTGCTGCGATCGCCAAGACGCTTGAAGAGGGCTTGACTGCAGAGCAGGCGTTTGTTGGTAACACGCGTGGTGATACCAAAGCTGCTCTGACCGCTGCTGTCAAAAAGACCGAGGCAACATATTTCTATCCGTTCTTGAATCATGCTCCGATGGAGCCCATGAACGCCACGGCGAAGTGGACGTCAGAACGTTGCGAAGCCTGGGTACCAACGCAAGACGGCGAGGCCTCTTTAGCTGCTGTGATTGCGGCTTCAGGCTTGCCCGCTGAAAAGTGTGAGGTGTACAAAATTAATCTAGGTGGCGGGTTTGGTCGTCGTGGCGCGTTTCAAGACTACACCACCCAGGCGGTCAATATTGCTAAGCAAATGCCTGGCATCCCGGTCAAACTCATCTGGACGCGCGAAGAAGACATGACTCAGGGTCGCTATCATCCGGTCATGATGTGCAAGCTAACAGGCGCCTTCGATAAAGATAAAAACTTGACCGGCGTGCATATGCGCCTGTCGGGGCAATCGATCTTGGCGGCGGTGCGTCCTGCAGTTGTCGCGCAACAGAAAGGCCGTGATCCGATCGTCTTTCAAGGTGTGTTCGACGGTGGCGAGCATGGCTTCGGCTACGAGTTTCCGAATCAGTTGATTGACCATGCGATGCGTAATACGGCCGTGCCACCAGGTTTTTGGCGTGGTGTGAACATTAACCAAAACGCGATCTTCATCGAATGTTTTATGGATGAGCTTGCTGAAACTGCCGGTGTAGATCCAGTTGAGTTTCGTCGTAAGTTTATGGGCAAGTTTCCCCGTAATCTTGCCGCGCTCAACGCGGTGGCAGATGGTATTGGCTGGACAAAACCAGCTGCGCCTGGCGTGTTTCGGGGTGTTGCGCAAATGATGGCGTTTGGTAGCTATGTGGCCGCAGCGTGCGAACTATCTGTGACCGACGGTACCAAGGTTAAGATTCATCGCATCGTGGCAGCAACAGATTGCGGCTATGCCGTGAACCCAGCGCAAATTAAGCGTCAAGTGTCTGGCTCGTTTGTGTACGGATTGTCGGCGCTGTTTGAAGAAGAGTGCACAGTGAAAGACGGTCGTATCGAGCAGAAAAACTTTGATACGTTTGGCTCGATCCGCTTGGCGCAGATGCCTCCAGTTGAGACGATTATTATCGAAGGCGGTGGCAAAGAGTGGGGCGGTATCGGCGAACCCACGATCTGTGTGGCAGCGCCCGCTGTGCTCAACGCCATTTACCGTGCAACGGGTAAGCGTTTGCGCACTGTGCCTTTGAAAAATAGTGGTATGACCTTGGTATGACGAAACGGGGTGCTGGGTGGGCGTTAGTGGCCAGTTTCTGGTTTGCCTGTTCCAGCCCCCTGCAAGCCCAAGTCTTTGTCGGTGATGCGATCAACGCTTCATTGTCGGGGCAACCTGGGGATACGGTACGCGGGCGCGCGCTGGTGTTGAGTCGGCAGGGCGGGTTGTGTATCTTGTGTCATAGTGGGCCGTTTCCTGAAGAACGTTTTCAGGGCACGCTTGCCCCAGATTTGGCGGCCAGTTCGGCAGCCTTGTCGGCAGAGCAGTTGCGTGCTCGCATCGTCGATGCGAGTCGTTTTAATCCAAATACCATCATGCCCTCTTATTTTCGTGCTGAGGGTTTTACGCGGATTGCACCGCAGTTTGCCGGTAAGGCGATCTTGACGGCGCAAGACATTGAAGACGTCGTAGCTTTTTTAGTGAGCTTAAAACCGTGACAGTCACTCGAAGAACCTTCGTGATAACTGCGGCAGCCGCCAGTGTGTTGCCTGCCTTGAACGCGTTTGCGTCGGTCGATGACGCCACGCAAGCTGTTGACAAAATTTTGGGTGGTCGCTCGGCACAGGTCGGGCGCGTGACGCTCGAGATTCCACCACTGGTTGAGAACGGTAATCTGGTCACCATGAAGGTGTCTGTACAAAGCCCGATGACTGAGGCAGATTACGTGCGAGCAATTCATATCGTGGCTGAAGGTAATCCTTTGCCCAACGTAGTGAGTTTTTTCTTGTCGCCTCGCGCGGGGCGCGCAGCGATTACCACCCGCATTCGGTTGGGCGATTCGCAGCGCGTCAGGGCAATCGCACAAATGGGTGATGGTTCTTTTTGGCAAGGCGACGCAGCGACCTTAGTGACGCTTGCGGCCTGCACTGAGGTGTAATGTGAATAAGACCTCTCGTACGATTGTCACGATGCCCGCAACGGCTAAAAAGGGCGAAATTCTTGAGATCCGTATCATTGTGCAACACGATATGGAGTCCGGTTTTCGTCACACTGAAACGGGCCAGCGGGTGCCTCGAGACATTATTCGTGATTTTCGTTGTACCTATAACGGTCTCGAAGTCTTTCGTGTCGAATTGCACCCAGCCATGGGGGCGAATCCGTTGATTGTGTTTACGACCACCGCGACAGAAAGCGGCACGCTAGAATTCAAATGGTCCGGAGATAACGGTTACGTCTCGAGTACAACCAGTGCGCTCACCGTGACGTGACGCTTCAAAGCAACGAGATGCCTCCGAGTAACCATTTGTCTTGGCGCAATCTGATGCGTCGAAGCAACGAGACGCGTCAGAGTAGCTTGATGCCTAGTGGCAACCCGCTGTTTAGGGTGAAGCAATTTTTTTTGTTTTGTCTGCTTGAAAAGCGGCGGTCACTCGCTCTTCTCTTTTCGTTCGCTATCCTGCTGCCCTTTCACGCCTCGTCGCAAGCTGATCCAGCTGGAACTGAGCGCCAATCAAGTTACGTCTTGATGTCTCCTGATACGAAGGCGATGCAAGATGATCCGTTGTTGAATCCGGCAACGTTTGCGGTGTTAGATGGTGAAGTCTTATGGCGAGAGCTTGCCGGTAAAAAAAATCAGTCGTGTGCGTCTTGCCATAGCGATGCCACGGTATCCATGAAAGGCGTTGCAGCCAGTTACCCCAAGGTGAATGCTGCAGGTCAGCTATTCAATCTTGAAGGGCGTATCAACCAGTGTCGCACTGAGCACCAAGCCGCCACGCCTTTTGCTTTTGAAAGTAAACCGCTCTTGGCGCTTTCAGCTTTTGTTGCGACGCAGTCAAAGGGTATGCCGATTACGGTTGAGCGCACGCCTGCCAATGACAAGGCGTTGGCTGCGGGCCAACGTTTATTTAACCAGCGCATGGGTCAGTTAAATCTGTCTTGTGCCCAATGTCACGCCGAGCGCTCCGGGCAAAAGCTTGCGGGCAATCCTATCCCTCAGGCGCATCCAACGGCTTATCCAATCTATCGGCTTGAATGGCAGGCGGTTGGTTCGCTCGAGCGGCGCTTGCGTAATTGCATGGTGGGCGTGCGGGCAGAGCCATATGCGTTTGGCTCGAACGAGTTTCTTGAACTTGAATTGTTTTTAGCCTGGCGCGCGCGCGAGATGCCGCTTGAGAGTCCAGGCGTTCGACCCTAAAAGACTACTCCGAGATCACGCCATGAAACGTCGTCAGTTTTTAAATCGCGTAGGTGCAGTGGCGGCGGCCAGTCTGGCGTTTCCAGCCGTCGTGCGCGCCGACCTGAAGGCGGCACGGATACTGGTGGTTGGCGCCGGCTATGGCGGGGCGACGGCGGCAAAATATCTTCGTCTCTTGTCTGATGACAGTGTGAACGTCACCGTGATCGAACCTGAGTCAGCGTTTGTTTCTTGTCCTCTTTCTAACCTGGTACTCGGCGGCTCGCGCACATTGCCCGAGCTCACCGTATCATATGAGGCTTTGCAAAAGCAGCACGGAGTCTCGTGGGTGCGCGACTGGGTGACTGGAATTGAGCCCATTAAAAAAGTCGTGCAATTAAAATCTGGTAAGACGCTCGCTTACGATAAGTTAGTGCTATCGCCAGGCATTGGCCTGATGATGGATAGCGTCGAGGGCCTGATAGAGGCCAATCAGACGGGGGCGACAGTGCAAGCCTGGAAAGCGGGTCCAGAAACGCTTACGCTGCAAAAGCAGTTGCAGCACATGCCGGATGGTGGTGTATTTGCGTTAAGCATTCCCGAGGCTCCTTTCAGGTGCCCCCCAGGCCCGTACGAGCGCGCCTGTCAGGTTGCGGCTTACTTTAAACAACACAAACCTAAATCCAAAGTGTTGATTCTTGATGCGAATGAAGACGTTGTCTCAAAGCCCGGCTTATTTAAGAGAGCCTGGGCCGATTTGTACCCAGGCATGATTGAATATCGCTCATCACACAACCTGCTCAGAGTCGAAGCCGCGACTAAAACGCTCCGCTTTGATATTCAAGACTCAGTGCGGGCTGACGTCTTAAATGTCTTGCCGCGCATGCGTGCAGCGGATCTCGTCGTGCAGGCAGGGTTGGCCAACTCAAATAAGCGCTGGGCACAGGTCAATTTTTTAAACTTCGAATCGACTGCAGCAAAAGATATTCATGTTTTGGGGGATTCGACACAAAATGCCGCGTTTATGCCAAAGTCGGGGCATATGGCGAATCAGCATGCCAAAGTGGCTGCTGCTGCCATCGTGGCTGAGTTGCGCGGGTTCGCGCTCAATCCACAGCCTGTTTTAACCAATACCTGCTACAGCTTTGTGAGTGCAACGGCTGTCGTACACGTGGCAAGTGTTCATCAATACAGCGCACCGGATAAGACGTATAAAACCGTTGCAGGTTCAGGCGGCGTGTCAGTGGCTCCCAGTGACTTAGAGGGCGTCTATGCCTGGGGCTGGGCGCGCAATATTTGGGCCGATAGTTTGCTTTAACCAAGTGCGCGTAAACCCTGCTTTATTTTTGCTTGACAACAGAGCTCAGTACGTTTGACAATCAACCGTCAGTATACGAACAATCCGTATACGAACCGTTGAACGAGGCGAGCTGTGCGTAAAAATGTGCCTGTTGTGCCATCCAAGTTAGGCCCCAAATCCGCTGCGCGTGCACAGCCCGCCTTGTTGGTCGTCTCAACAGTCTCCAAAACCACCACCAACACCTCAGAAGCCAACCACACGATTTGGGATCGACCCGGCTACTTGGTGCGCAGACTGCACCAAATTCATGTGGCCATGTTTTCTGCCCGCGTGGCCGATGGGCAAGTGACGCCTGTGCAGTTTGGCTTACTGAGCATTTTGATCCGCCGCCCAGGTATCGATCAGGCCACCCTTGGCGCTGAGCTTGGGCTCGATCCGGCCAACGTCGCAGAGATTCTCAGACGCCTTGAAGATCGCAATCTGCTGACCCGTGTGGTGGATCCGCAGAATCGGCGACGTAAATTATGTTTGGCCACACCTGACGGAAAAAAATTCGTACAGCGTTATCAAAAAGATATGCAGTTGTCGCAACAGCAATTACTGAGCCCGCTCAATCCCGCCGATCGTCAGGTGTTCATGGAGCTTCTCGGGCGACTGGTCGAGAGAAACAACGAAAGTGGCCGAACCTCGCTGCGTCCGGATGGCGAAGTCTTAAAGACGCGCAGGCGTCGGGTGGGTGAGACTTGAAGGCTCTGACGTCTCTTGTTTATTTAATTTATTCAATTTCGCTTAATTTAGGGGCAACATGTGGCTGATCTCTCTTTAGATTTTTGTGGCGTCAAATTTAAGAATCCAGTGGTGATTGCGTCGCTCGAAACGACCAATAGCCCCGAAGTGATTCGCGAATGTGTCGATGCGGGTGC
>CAMEAW010000006.1 GCA_945911685.1 Bordetella parapertussis | reverse complement strand
CCAACTGACGCAGCTTCGGTCGTGGTGATTCGCGAGTTTCAAGAGCAGCTAACGAAGTTGGGGATGCTCATGGTTGAAGTTGCGGCACTGCGCGCTGTAGATGTCCCGGCGGCCGCGCGTAGCTTGATTGGT
Source organism: Bordetella parapertussis (assembly GCA_945911685.1). Taxonomy (GTDB): domain Bacteria; phylum Pseudomonadota; class Gammaproteobacteria; order Burkholderiales; family Burkholderiaceae_B; genus Zwartia; species Zwartia parapertussis_K. Next base: position 57,698 of record CAMEAW010000006.1, on the reverse strand, counting down.
CGGGTCGATGCGATCCACACTTTTTGGGATTCGCATACGCAAGTTGCCTATTCGGGCGTGGTGAAAGTCGCCAATGACGCCAAAATGGCGTTACTGGCGGCTGATACCTCAAACGTGCATGCGGGGGCGTTGGCTGCCTTGGTGCTGCCTGAGCGCGAGGTGGGCGCTGCGGCAGGGCGTCAGATTGTCCGGATTTTGCGTGGCGTGAAGCCTGGTGCGATTGCGCCAGAAATCATCAGCCGGCCTCAGGTTCAAATTAATCTTGTTGCTGCCAAGAAACAAGGTGTGAGCCTATCTGACGCGGTGCTGAAGACCGCGGTCGCGGTCGTGAAAGATTGAGGGGCTGCAGGTAGAGGGCTTGGTCCGGCGGGCACAAACCTTTGCCAGCGGGCGCAAACTTAACCTTTCAGTCAAAACGTGTTGGGTGTTTCATCACGCGTGCGTGTTCATGTACGATAATGTGACATTCGGGTCACAAAGCTGGGCCCTTCGTTGCTCAGTCGTCTAGCCACTCTATTGAATAAGCCGCACCCATCATGATCGATCTCGGCATCAACATTGACCACGTTGCCACACTGCGACAACAGCGTCACACCGCCTATCCCGACCCCATCGCGGCCGCCTTGTTGGCCGAAGAGGCTGGCGCTGATTTGATTACCTTGCATTTGCGTGAAGATCGTCGTCACATCCAAGATGCTGATGTGTTTGCTTTGCGTCCCAAATTACTCACCCGTATGAACCTCGAGTGCGCGATCACGCCCGAGATGTTAAAGATTGCCTGTCAAGTGGTACCGCAAGATGTTTGCCTGGTGCCCGAAAAACGTGCCGAACTCACGACTGAGGGCGGTCTTGAAGTTGCTGGTGCTTTCCAAGCCGTGGGTGCGGCGGTCAAACAATTACAAGATTCTGGGATTCGTGTCTCGCTCTTTATTGACCCCGAAGAGGAACAGATTCGCGCCGCTGCCGATACCGGCGCAACGGTGATTGAGCTGCACACAGGGGCCTATGCAGAGGCGACCTCAGAGGCGATCGCTGCGAGCGAAATCAAACGCCTTGAACAGGCCATTCGTGTAGCCGTAGGCTTGGGGTTGCGTGTCAATGCTGGACATGGCCTGCACTTTGGTAATGTCGCGCCGATTGCCGCGCTCGAGGGGATCGCAGAACTCAACATTGGTCATGCGATCGTGGCACAGGCAATTTTTGATGGCTGGCAAAACACGATCCGTAATATGAAGGCTGCCATGATCGCGGCAAGGCTCACTGCACAACGCGGTGTCTTGCTGCATCCACGTAAAAACTAACTGAGCAGGTCTCTGTGAGCGCGATTGCCGGCATCGGAACCGACCTTGTCAAAATGGATCGTATTGATCTTGCTTGGCGACGTCATCCAGAACGTTTTCCAGAAAAAATATTAGGCGTCGATGAATTGCGCGTGTTTCGAGCCAGAGCCGCGCGCGACCGCGCTCGGGGCGTGCGCTACCTGGCCACACGTTTTGCCGCCAAAGAAGCGTTTTCAAAGGCGATTGGGCTAGGCATGCGCATGCCGATGTGGTGGACTCGCATGCAAACCTTAAACGTCCCAGGCGGACGACCGCAGATTGTTCTCTCGGCGCCGCTGGCGCAGTGGTATGCCGAGCGTTACGGCGCGGCGCATGTTTCGTTGACTGACGAGTCTGAGTACGGTGCAGCATATGTGGTTGTTGAGTCTTTGCCGAGCGCTTGACGAAGTTGTGCGTAAACCTAATTTCTGCAAGCCAAAGTCTGTATGTATGGAATCCAACTCGTACACTGACTCGTCTGGTGAACTGAATACACTGAATCATCCTGAGCACTGCACCCACTGAATCCTCCTGTGAACTTAATCTACGAGAACTCTTGTGAACGCTAACAAAAAAATGTCAATGCTTGAACGCGGCCCTTTGATGGTCGATGTCGCTGGCCACACACTGACCTTAAACGAAAAAAAGAGACTGCTCCACCCCCTAGTGGGCGGAGTGATTTTGTTTGCGCGCAATTTTGAAAGTCGTGCACAACTATGTGCGTTGACGCGCAGCATTCACCGGTTACGTGCGCCGCAGTTATTGATCGCTGTGGATCATGAGGGTGGTCGTGTGCAGCGCTTTCGCTCTGATGGTTTTACCGTGTTACCAACGATGCGCAGCTTGGGTGAGCGCTGGATGCAAGACCCCCTTCAGGCGATGCGTATGGCGACTGAGATCGGTTATGTATTGGGCGCCGAGTTGCGTGCCTGCGACGTTGATTTAAGTTTTACGCCAGTCCTTGACCTTGATTACGGTGTGAGTTCTGTAATTGGAGATCGTTCGTTTCACAGCGACCCGCGCGTGGTCGCGATGTTGGCGCGCGCGCTGGCACAAGGCTTGGGGCTAGCTGGGATGGCCGCTTGCGGAAAACATTTTCCGGGTCACGGTGCTGTGAAGGCGGATTCGCATCACGCGATCCCCCGCGACCCGCGTTCATTGACGCGTATTTTGCAAGAAGATGCGGCGCCTTACCAGTGGCTGGGGGATCAGGTGATTGCATCGGTGATGCCTGCACACGTAATCTATTCAAAGGTAGATACAAAGCCGGCTGGCTTTTCGGCTAAATGGATTCAGGATATTTTGCGTAAAAAATTACGCTATGACGGAGTGGTGTTCTCTGACGATCTCACCATGGAGGCGGCCGCAGTGGCAGGCGACATATTGGCGCGTGCGCAGGCCGCGCTGCAAGCGGGTTGCGATATGGCCTTGGTCTGTAATCGCCCTGACTTAGCCGACGAATTATTAGTGCGTTTGTCGCATGCGTCTGACCCAGCCTCGCTAGCGCGGATTGCCCGTCTGATGCCCGCCAACCAAGCCCTTGATTGGCAAGCGTTGCAACAAGAACCCGCCTACCGCAAGGCGCTTGAATCTGTACGTGACCTGAATGAGCGAAGCTGAAACGCCAGACTTTGATATCAAAGAGTTCCTATCGCGCCTGCCGCACTTGCCTGGCGTTTACCGGCACATAGATGTATCGGGCGAAGTGCTTTACGTAGGCAAAGCGCGCGACTTAAAAAAACGCGTCTCTTCGTATTTTCAAAAGACTGCCTCAAGCCCACGTATCGGGCATATGGTGGCGCGCGTTGTCAAAATCGAGGTTACCGTAACGCGCTCAGAGGCTGAGGCGCTAATCCTTGAAAACAACCTGATCAAAAGCCTGCGGCCGCGCTACAACATCTTATTTCGTGACGATAAGTCGTATCCCTATTTGATGCTGTCGGCACACGCTGCCCCGCGCATCGCGTATTACCGTGGCTCGACGCAAAAAAAAGGTCAGTTTTTCGGGCCCTATCCGAGCGCTTGGGCGGTACGCGATACGCTGCAGATTTTGCAAAAAGTGTTTCGTCTGCGTACCTGCGAAGACTCAGTATTTTCAAATCGCTCGCGGCCATGCCTCTTGCATCAGATCGGGCGTTGTTCGGCTCCTTGTGTGGGTGAGATCACCCCTGAGGCTTATCAGCAAGATGCTGACCGGGCCGCACGATTTTTGAACGGTGAAACACAGCAAATCATGGGCGATATCGAAGCCCGAATGCTCACTGCCTCGCAAGCCCTTGAGTTTGAGCAGGCGGCATTATTACGCGATCAAATGGGTGCCTTAGCCAAGGTGTTGCACCAGCAAACCATGGAGGATGCCGATCAAAGCGACACCGATATCATTGTGGTGGCGCAGGCAGGCGGGCGCGTCTGTGTGAACTTGGCGATGGTGCGCGGTGGCCGGCATTTGGGTGATCGCGCATTTTTTCCGACGCACACCGATGGTGATTCTCCGTCGCAAGTGCTTGAAGTCTTTATCGCACAACACTATATTGATCATCCTTTGCCAGCGGCGGTAGTGGGCTCGCATGCGTTGCCCGACGCTGAGTTAATCGATTTGCTGGCTGAGTCACGTGCGACCAAGTCGCGCTTTATCAGTCGACCGCAAGGGGTGCGTCGGTCCTGGCTTGAACAAGCCACCCGCAACGCAGAAATGGCGTTGGCCAGCGCCCTGTCAGAGTCCGGCGCCCGCAGTGCCCGTACGCTTGCCTTAGCCGAGGCGCTTGATCTTGATACCGATCCGGTGGTGCTTGAGGCGTTGCACATCGAATGTTTTGACATCAGCCATACAGCGGGTGAGGCGACACAGGCATCGTGCGTAGTGTTTGCCCACCATGCAATGCAACCCTCACTGTATCGCCGCTATAACATCGCCGGCATTACGCCCGGCGATGATTACGCGGCGATGCGGCAAGTGCTGACGCGCCGTTTTGGTAAGGTTGCTGACGGCGAGGCGGTCATGCCCGGTCTGGTGTTGATTGACGGCGGTAAAGGTCAGGTCGAGATTGCCAGACAAGTGTTTGTTGAGCTGGGGCTGGGTATCGATGTGTTGGTGGGCGTGGCTAAAGGCGATCACCGCAAGGTGGGGCTTGAGACGTTGATTTTTGCGGACGGGCGCGCATCGCAAGCGCTGGGCCAGGAGTCTGCGGCGCTAATGTTGATTGCGCAGATCCGCGATGAGGCGCATCGTTTTGCCATCACTGGGATGCGTGCCAAACGTGCAAAAACGCGTAACGTGTCGCGCCTAGAAGATATTGATGGAATCGGCGCTAAACGTCGGCAACGGCTATTGGCACGTTTTGGTGGCTTTAGTGGAGTGGCAAACGCCAGTATCGAAGACCTTGCCTCGGTCGAAGGCATTTCTCCAGAGCTTGCCGAACGACTGTATTTTGCTCTGCGATGAAACCTACTTGTCATAAATAAGTGGGTTAGCATAGCGGCATGCCTTTCAATATTCCTATTTTTCTCACGTGGCTTCGAATCGCCATGATTCCGATGGTGATCGGGTTGTTTTATTTGCCCGACACGTGGATGTCATTGCCCGAGCGCGACGCTTGGGCGGCGGGCGCTTTCATTCTGGCGGCGCTCACCGATTGGTTTGATGGGTGGCTGGCACGTCGCTGGAACCAAACCTCGGCCTTTGGGGCATTTTTGGATCCGGTTGCCGACAAACTGATGGTATCGGCGGCCTTGCTTGCGTTGTTGAATCTTGATCGTGTTGATGTCATGATCGCCCTGATTATCATTGGCCGCGAAATCACGATTTCAGCGTTGCGCGAATGGATGGCGCAATTGGGTGCCAGTGCTAGCGTCGCTGTGCACTGGTTGGGTAAATTCAAAACTGCTGCGCAGATGATCGCAATTCCATGCCTGCTGTATCACGAAGATCTCTTTGGGATCCCTGTGGCGAAAGTGGGCTTGGTGTTAATCGTGGTTGCCGCGATTTTGACGGTATGGTCGATGCTGTACTACCTGCGTCGCGCCTGGCCCGTCATTCTCGAAAAAACGACCTAATTCGAATCTCAGAGAGCTTCTTGGCTCTCTGTATGTACGCAAAGTGCGCGTTGTCTTGCGCGGATTTGATCTAGATCAATACGCCATCGCTTACTAGAAATTACGATTCAGGCATGAAGCCCAGATCGAGTTCTTGTTCCAGTTCACAGACCTCACAGAGTTCAAAGACCACTACGCGTGGAGTCGTCAACCAGGCAGTCGCACAGCGTCGCCGAGGTTTGGTGCGCTTAGGGCTGGCTTGGCTTGCCATGATGCAAGTGATGATGTTTGCCCTGCCGGGCTACCTTCGGCACGAGGCGGGTGGCCAGGACAGTCTTGAAGTACTTGACTGGGCCATCCTCTTAATGAACTGGGCGAGTCTAACGCTCACGATTCCCGTCATCTTGTATTCGGCTTGGCCGATTTGGGTTGGTTGTGCCCAGGCGTGGTCGGCGCGTAAGGTCACAATGGATGTGCCTGTTGGGCTGAGCATGCTCGTAGCGTTTATTCCGAGTGTGATGGCGACCTTCAAGGGTTCGGGCGAAGTCTATTTTGATTCAATCACCATGTTTGTTGCGTTTTTGCTCACCGCACGTTACGTCGAGCAGCGCGCCAGCTTGGTTGACGCTGAGGCGTGTACCCAGAACGTACCAGCGAGAGTAGAGAGGCCCTTGGGCGGTGTCGCGCCTGTCCTACCAAGCCTAGCGGGTCTCGGCGCGCCTTTGAGCGGTATCGCGCTTAACCAGACAAGTTTGACGAGTTTTAGTTTGCCTGTATTGACTCAGGCTAACCGCGTCGCGACCTTGTTTGTGCTGATCCAGCTCGCGGTAGCTACCGTGATCGGTGTCGTTTGGTGGGTGATCGAACCCACTCAGGCGTGGTCTGTCTTGGTGTCGTTACTCGTGATGAGTTGCCCTTGCGCGTTGTCGTTGGCTGCGCCAGTATCCTTGGCCGCATTGCAAGTGAACCTGGCGCAAGGTGAGCCTTTGCCTACAAATGTGCGTGAGGCCTTACTCGCGCGCACCGTTCGCATCACGCGACAAAATTTGTATGGTGCGTTGGCTTGGCACGTACTGACAATGCCCTTGGCTGCAATGGGATGGGTGACACCTTGGTTGGCTGCGTTGTCGATGCTGTTGTCTTCGAGCGCCGTGCTGCTCAATGCCTGGCGTCTTTACCGACCAAGGCGGGTAGGGCTAGGTCGGGCTGTCGGTGCTCTCAGGCAAAAACAACACCTTCCGACTTAGGGCAAAAGAAACATGGAAATTCTCTATCTTCTGTTGCCCCTGTCGTTGGCCATCGTCGCCCTGATTGGCGCGGTGTTGTGGTGGGCAGTTTTTTCGGGGCAATACGACGATGCAGAGCAGGCCGGCCATTCTATTTTGTACGACGACGATCACACGATTCGTTGATCCATATCAAAGTCGATGTCAGCCACCTTTGGCAAGATATCAGCATCACGATTCATGAGACACGAGGCGCCAATCATGACAAGTACTACGGCAGTCAAAACAGAAATATTTAACTACGGTGTCGTCAGGCAATTTGCCGTGATGACGGTTGTTTGGGGCGTAGTGGGTATGTTAGTTGGGGTCATCTTGGCCGCACAGTTGATGTGGCCCCAACTGAATTTTGACATTCCGTGGCTGACCTACGGACGCTTGCGGCCGCTACACACTAACGCTGTCATTTTCGCCTTTGGTGGTAGCGCGCTTTTTGCTGCTTCGTATTACGTCGTACAACGTACTTGTCAGGCACGTTTGTTTTGCGCCTCGCTTGCAGCATTTACCTTTTGGGGTTGGCAGCTCGTGATCGTCGCCGCAGCCGTGACCCTGCCGTTGGGCATCACCACCAGCAAAGAATACGCCGAGCTTGAGTGGCCAATCGACATCTTAATTACGCTTGTGTGGGTTGCCTACGCAGTGGTGTTTTTTGGCACCATCGTGAAGCGTAAGGTCAAACACATCTATGTCGCCAATTGGTTTTTTGGTTCGTATATTTTGACGATTGCGATTCTGCACATCGTCAATAACATTGAAATGCCGGTCTCGCTCTGGAAATCCTACTCTGCCTACGCCGGTGTGCAAGACGCGATGGTGCAGTGGTGGTATGGGCATAACGCGGTGGGGTTTTTCTTAACCACAAGCTTTTTAGGCATGATGTATTACTTCGTGCCTAAGCAGGCCGAGCGCCCCATTTATTCGTATCGCTTGTCGATCGTGCACTTCTGGGCTCTGGCCTTTACGTATATGTGGGCTGGCCCGCATCACCTTTTGTATACATCGTTGCCCGACTGGACTCAATCCTTGGGTATGGTGTTTTCGTTGATTCTGTTAGCGCCGTCTTGGGGTGGCATGATTAACGGGATCATGACGCTCTCTGGTGCCTGGCACAAGTTACGCACCGATCCAATCCTGAAATTCATGGTGGTCTCACTGTCGTTTTATGGGATGTCTACCTTTGAGGGATCGATGATGTCGATTCGTACCGTCAACGCGTTGTCGCACTACACCGATTGGACCGTCGGACACGTTCATTCAGGCGCGCTAGGTTGGGTCGCCATGATTACCTTTGGCATGCTGTATTACCTGATTCCTCGGTTGTGGGGACGCGACAAAATGTATAGCGTCAAGCTCATTGAGATTCACTTCTGGATCGCAACAATCGGCGTCGTGTTGTACATCGCCGCAATGTGGATTGCCGGTGTGATGCAAGGCCTGATGTGGCGTGCCACTGAAGTCGATGGGTCCTTGACTTATAGCTTTGTCGAATCAGTGAAGTCGACTGCGCCGTTTTACTTTATTCGATTCTTAGGTGGTTTGCTTTATTTAAGCGGAATGTTATTGATGGCCTACAACGTGTTCAAAACAGTCATCGGGCAAACCGCGGTGAATCCAGTCGTGCCTGGCGCGACTGAGTCAAACTATCAATCAGCTAGTTTGGCAAAGGCCTGAGGAGCGCATCATGGCACAAGAAAAAGTCAGTTTCTTCTCGCACGCAACGCTTGAAAAAAATATTGGTCTGATGATCATCTGCAGTATCCTGGTCGTGATGTTCGCCGGCTTAGTGCAGATCGTTCCGCTATTTTTTCAGCACTCAACCACTAAGCCGACAGCGGGTGTCGAGCCCTACGATGCAGTACGTTTGATGGGCCGAGATCTATACATCCGCGAAGGATGCGTTGGCTGCCATTCGCAGCAAATTAGAATGTTGCGCGCTGAAGTACAGCGGTATGGGCCGTATTCCGTTGCCGGTGAATCCGTTTTTGATCATCCGTTTTTGTGGGGTTCAAAACGTACCGGCCCTGATCTGGCTCGCGTCGGCGAGCGTTACTCTGATGATTGGCATCGTATCCATTTGCGTAATCCACGCGCAGTGGTACCTGAATCGAATATGCCTGGCTACCCTTGGCTCGCGAAAACTCTTGTTCAAAATGGTGACATTGGCGCTCGGATGCGTGCTTTGCGTGTATTAGGCGTGCCGTACACCGACGCTCAAATTAATGCTGCCCCTGCTGCACTAAAAGGCAAAACAGAAGAAGATGCGCTCATCGCTTATCTGCAAGGGCTCGGCACTGGTGTGCGAAAAGCGGCACAGGCGCAGTCGCTGAAAGCAGGGGGTAAATGATGCTTGCTTATTTAAATGCGTTGGCCACCATCTTGGCGATGTTGACGTTCTTTGCAATTGTCTGGTGGGCGTTTTCACGCGAACGTCAAGCGGCAAACCACGAGGCAGAAATGTTGCCTTTCGCCTTGCCCGATGAAGCGCGTCCACACCAATCCGGAGGCACACGGCCATGAACGACTTTATCAACGGTTTTTGGGGCTATTACGTCGCCTTCGTGGTGTTGGCAGGGATTGCCTGGTGCCTGTGGCTGATATTTTCGCAGCGCAAGTGGCTTAAACCACAGCCAGGCAAGGTTGAAGATACCGGTCATGTTTGGGATGGCGATTTACGCGAGATGAACAACCCGGTGCCGCGCTGGTGGACGATGATGTACGTCATCATGTGCCTGTTTGGAGTGGGGTATTTATTGCTGTACCCGGGTTTGGGTGCTTATCAAGGAAGCCTGGGTTACACGTCTGCCCTTGAGGTGAAACACGATCAGGCTGCGCAAGATGCGGCGGTCAAGCCGATCTATGCGCGCTTTGCAAAAATGGATATCCCGCAGATTGCCGCAGACGCAGAGGCACATTTAATCGGCGAGCGTTTGTTCATGAACAACTGTGCCCAATGCCACGGCTCAGATGCAAAAGGCAGCATGAGCTTTCCAAATTTGGTTGATGGTGATTCGATTTATGGTCGTCAGCCAGAAGTGCTGCTTGTCACGATTACCCAAGGTCGCAATGGCGTAATGCCAGCCTTAGGTGCTGCCATCGATGCAGGCACCGCCGGCGATATTGCACAGTATGTGCGGTCACTGTCTGGCTTGGCGCATGATCAGATTCGCATTTTGCGCGGCAAGCGCGAGTATATAAATACCTGCGCCGCCTGTCATGGCCCTGAAGGAAAAGGCACAAAGGCGCTCGGTGCGCCCAACTTGACCGATGACGTCTGGCTGTACGGTAGCTCTGAGGCGACCATCGCGTACGGTATTTTGAATGGGCGTAATAATCGTATGCCCGCCCAAGAGCAGACCCTAACAGCTGAGCAGATTCGGTTAGTGACGGCCTGGGTGTGGGGTTTGTCAAAAGGTGTGGACGTGACGTCTGCGACTGTGACGCGCGCCAGAGCAAAGTGAGCGTATTGAATGTCGCCTGATTCACCTGCGTCGCCTGCTCCGCCCTGGCGCCCGCTCGGCGCTCAGCCAGCGATTGATCGCGTGCCTGCCGTCGAGCAGGCAATTCAAGATGTCAGACAAAAAATCTACATGCGCTCTGTGACAGGGGTGTTTGCTAGATGGCGTCTGATCTTTGTGGGTCTCACGCAGTTGATTTTTTATGCGGCGCCTTGGCTAACCTGGAACGACCGCCAGGCAGTGTTGTTTGATCTCGGTGCACGTAAGTTTTATATCTTTGGCATGGTGTTATGGCCGCAAGATGTGATCTATCTGACGCTCTTACTGCTGATTTCAGCGTTCGGATTATTTTTATTTACGGCAATCGCAGGGCGTCTTTTTTGTGGCTATGCCTGTCCACAAACCGTGTACACCGAGATCTTCATGTGGATCGAACGGCACACCGAGGGCGATCGGGTAGCACGCATTCGTTTAGACGAGGCACCTTGGTCGTTTAACAAACTGCGTATCAAGGCCAGCAAACACGTGCTATGGCTCAGCGTCGCAGGGCTGACCGGATTTACGTTCATCGGATATTTTGCACCGATCCGAGAGCTTGGTCAGGCTCTGGTCAGCTTCACCTTCGGGCCTTGGCAGTGGTTTTGGTTTTTGTTTTATAGCTTTGCAACCTGGGGCAATGCTGGCTTTTTACGCGAACAAGTGTGCAAGTACATGTGTCCGTACGCACGGTTTCAGAGCGTGATGGTTGACCCTGATACTCTAGTCGTGACCTACGATGGCGCTCGCGGCGAGCCCCGTGGCGCGCGTTCACGTAAGGTCGATCATTACGCGCAAGGCTTGGGCGATTGTGTCGACTGCAGCATTTGTGTGCAAGTGTGCCCGACAGGGATCGACATTCGACAGGGGTTGCAGTATATGTGTATTGGTTGTGGTGCGTGTGTGGATGCTTGCAATCAAGTGATGAAGAAAATCGCCTATCCCGAAGGGTTGATTCGCTACACCTCAGAGCGCGGTATGTTAGAAAAATTATCGGTACAACAAATTCGTAGGCATTTGTTAAGGCCACGGGTGTTGATTTACAGTGCCTTGATGCTCGTACTGGTAGCAGTTTTTATTACGGCCTTAGCAACCCGCACGACTTTACGCGTTGATGTGATTCGCGATCGAGGGATGCTAGGGCGTGAAGTGGCAGGTGGAATGATCGAAAACGTTTACCGATTACAGATGATGAATGCCTCAGAGCACAGTCTAGTCTTGTCAGTGCGGGCCGAAGGTTTACCCGGTTTAAGTGTTCAGTTTGCCGACCCTTCTGTGACTATACGTCGGGTCAAGCCTGACACGAATGGCGTCGACGCTCAAGTCTCTGCGGTACCTCAGATTGAGATTGCAGCTGCCTCGAATCGGGTGTTGGCGGTTGTGCTACGGGCTCCGCATGGCGCGGCTAAACCGGGTACGTATCCGATTCACTTTGTTACTACCTCAAGTGCGCCCGATGGGCATTTTTCACTGACAGTGCGAGAGGCTTCAAGTTTTATCATGCCTCAGTAAAACGTTTTGCTTAACGCAGCTAACAGGATGACAAAAGATGAACGCCCTACAAAAAGCCATCGATGCATCACAAACAAGTGTCAACGCATCACACAAAAAAATGAACGCACAAGAAAAAAATAATCTGGAAACTGCGCCACCTTGGTGGCGTCAACGTTGGCCCTGGCTGTTAATGGCGGGCCCTGCGGTGGCGATTGTGGGTTGCGCCATTACGATTGTGCTGGCGTTTCAGGGCTTTTCAGATCAGGCGATTTTTGATGACGGTGTGAAGCGTGGCTTGGTCGTCGAAAAAGTCACGCCACAGACGCCTTTGTCACAAACTCGATAAGACAAGGCTCCACATGAAACGGCGATCGTTGATGTTGATCTTATGGCCATCATTTTTGATGGCAGGGGTAGCAAGCGCGGTCGTGTTTGCGTTAATCGACCCACTAGATGTGGCGATCTTTGGTTACTTTCGGCCCGAGCGCGACGTACTTTACGCAGCCGGCTTCTTCTTTTTTTGGCTGATCGCTTCGCTCTCTAGCGTGTTGACGCTGTATATGTTGCCCACCGCGCAAGACACGCAGGAGGATATTGGATTTTAGTATCGTTCGCCCGCTAACATGCGCGTGGCGGTATAGGTCATCACATCAACGCCATCTTGGTTTTTGACATCGATGCGCGAGGTCACTACGGCGCGGTTGTGCTTAGAGGTTGGTTTAATCGCCGTGACTTCAACCTCAGCCCATACGGTGTCACCTGCCACAACTGGATGCAGCATTTTTTTGTGAACCTCAAGCAAGGCCAAGCCCGTGCCTTGCACCATGCCTTGCATCAGCAATCCTTCGATCAAGCCGTACGTCAGTCCGCCGGGTGCTGGGCGCCCGGTCATGGCGCCGTGCGAAAACGTTCGGTCAATAAAGATGGTCTCGAGCATGCCCGTGACGCTAATAAAATTGATGATATCGGTTTCAGTAATGGTGCGACGAAACGTACGAAAGCGTTGCCCAACTGATAATTCTTGCCACGTATAACCAGCGCCTAGCAATTGAGCGTCGCTCATGACCTCTCCTGTGGGTGTTATGCGCCCCCAAACGAACAAACAAATACAATAGGGGCACGTAGTTATTTTTTGTTCTAGCTGCGGTATATTCGAGTTGAAGTATAGGGCATGCCGCCGTCGTGTTGAGTTGTCCCTATCCCCTTGATTTTCAGGATTATTGCTTATTATGCTGACCGCACTTGAGTTCAATCAGGTTCCTGCCCAAGAGGCTGCCTTTCGAAGTGAAATCAGACAATTTTTAAATGAAGCGCTTGTCGGCATGCCTTCGCATGCCAAAGCGCGTTCGTGGATGGGTACCAGTGACGAGTTCAGCCAAAAGCTCGCTAAGCAGGGTTGGCTTGGGCTCACGATTCCTAAAGAATACGGTGGTTCGGGCAAGGGTTTCTTTTCAAGATTTGTCTTGTCTGAAGAGTTACTCGCCTCGGGTGCGCCCGTCGCGTCACATTGGATCGCCGACCGCCAAAGCGGCCCCTTGCTCTTGCGCTACGGCACTGAGGCACAGCGCCAGTTTTATATTCCGCGTATCTGTCGCGGCGAAGCGTTTTTCTGTATCGGGATGAGTGAGCCGAGTTCGGGCTCGGATTTAGCCAGTATTCGAAGCCGTGCTCAACACACGGATTCTGGCTTGGTGCTCAACGGTAGCAAAATCTGGACAACCAACGCGCACGGCTGTCATTACATGATCGCCTTGGTTCGCACCTCGGGCGAAACTACCGATCGCCAGAAAGGGCTCTCTCAGGTCATCATTGATTTGAGCTTGCCTGGGGTCACCGTACGCCCGATCACTGATATGGCGGGCGATGCCCATTTCTCAGAAGTATTTTTTGATAACGTTAAGCTTGGCGCAGATGCCTTAGTCGGCACCGAAGGTCAAGGCTGGGATCAGGTTAATGCTGAACTCGCCTTTGAGCGCAGCGGCCCTGAGCGCATTTATTCAAGCATTGCGCTGTTGGATTGCTGGATTGAAGCCTTGCGCGCTCAAGCCATCCACGACGCCGAGACCAGCGGCTTAGTCGGGGCAATGGTCGCTGAGATGGCAACCTTACGGGCGTTGTCGCTGGCGGTCACGCAAAAGTTGGTCGATGGCGAAAGCCCTGCGATTGACGCTTCAGTCGTCAAAGATTTTGGCACAGACTTTGAGCAAAGATTAATTAGCAACATTGCAGCTTGGTTAGGCACGCACCCAGAATTTATTGCGTCGCCAGATCTGTTGCAGACGCTTGGCTACCTTGAACAAATGGGCGCGACCTTCTCACTGCGAGGCGGCACGCGAGAGATTTTGCGTGGCATCATCGCGCGCGGTTTAGGATTACGGTGACCTTTATGCAAAACGATTTTTATGATTCAGCAGAGCGTTTATTTGGCGAAGTCTGCACGCCTGCAGTCATACGTCAAATAGAGGGTGGTGCTGATACGGCCGGTTTGTGGTCCGAGTTGAGTTCAGTAGGGTTCGCTGACGCGCTCTTACCCGAGAGCGCCAGTGGCGCAGCCCTATCGCTGACCGAGGTATGGCCCATGCTGTTTTCAATGGGGCGACACGCGTTACCCTTGCCTTACGCGCAAACGCTGTTAGCACGCGCGTGGTTGCAACAGGCGCACGCAACAACTTGTGCTCAAGCGAAAGTGTTAGCCCAAGGTCTACCCGAAGGCACCATTACCTTTGCACCATTTCGAGTCGCAGCAGAAAACGCCGGCGTTCAGGCGACCAGTGTGAGTTTTGGTTTAACTGCAACTTGGGTATTGGCGCAAAGCGATACCAAGGTCTGGCTCTTGCCTACCTCTCAGGCACAACGTACCCCCTCAGGAGGCTTTGGTTCGCTAGATGCCGATTTAAGTTGGCCTGCTGACGTTGCAAAGGTTTCGCTCTTAGGCGAGTTTAAACAGCCTCAATTTCGCGAACTGCTGGCGTTGTCGCTGGCCGTGCTGATTGCCGGGGCCGCCGACCATGTTTTTGAAATGACCTTGGGTTGGGCGAATCAACGCGAGCAATTTGGTAAGCCGATTGGTCGGTTTCAGGCTTTGCAACAACAAATTAGTGAAGTCGCTGAACAAGTGTTTGGTGCGCGCATGGCTGCAGAAATGGCCTGTCGCAGTGCCACTTGGCAACCCACACCTGCTCTTGTCTCCTTAGCGAAGGCCCAAACCAGCCAGGCGGTTGCGCGTATTGTGGCGGTTGCTCACGCGGTGCATGGTGCGATTGGTGTCACGCACGAGTTTGACCTGCAGTTGTATACGCGTCGCTTAAACGAATGGGCTCGGGCGGGCGGTGGTGCGGGCTACTGGTCAGGTATTTTGGGCCAACAGGTTCTGGGTGCTAAGAGTTCGGCCCTTGATTTTGTACGCACTGAATTGTTTGCCGAGCCTGCCGCGTAAGTGGCGATCAGCAGGGCTTGCCAACTAACTCGTTCAGCGCGTGCATATCGATGATCTTGACTTCGCGCTGGCTGATTCTGATGATGCCATCGCGGGCAAAGCGTGAAAACAATCTGCTGATCGTCTCTAGCGTCAGCCCAAGGTAATCACCGATTTCTTCGCGACTCATGCGCATCACGAAATCGGTGGGTGAATATCCTAAAATTGCCAAACGTTGTGACAGATTACTTAAAAAGGCAGCGAGCCGTTGCTCAGAACGCATCGATCCTAAAGCCAACAAGACCTGGTGCGAGCGCGCGATTTCTTTGCTCATGAGGCGACGCACTTGCTGTTGCAGCGACGGCACGTAGCGACTGATTTCGTCAATATCTTGCACACGGACGACACACACTTCAGAGTCTTCCATGGCAATGGCTGTCGAGCTGTGTTCGCCTTCGATCATGCCATCTAAGCCGATGATTTCGCCCGGCAAGAAAAAGCCAGTAATTTGCTGTGTGCCGTTTGCCTCTTCGAGTAGTGTTTTTAACGAACCACTACGCAGGGCAAATAAGGCGTTGAGTGTTTCGCCATGCCGATAAAGCGCCTGACCTTTTTCAATACGAATGCGTTCTTTAACAAGTGTGTCGAGTTGTTCAACCTCGTGAGCGGGCATGCCAACAGGTAAACATACATGACCCATCATGCAGGTCGAGCAGTGGGTCGCAGTCGTTTCAACCGCAATTCTTTTTAGCATTGTGTCGTCTCGCGCTAGGGTATTTAAAAAATTAAATCACGCTGCACTTGGATACAGAGTTCTGAGCCTCACCCTTTGATTGTATTCTTCTTGACCTTAGTTAGGTCAAAAATTGCTGAGTATTGATTTAAATCACAGGTCTTTGCCCGTGGCCAGCGCACACTACCCGCTCAGGATTTGTTGCCCAGCTATTGAAAAGTGTCGAGTTGGCCGCATGTATAAGCCATCTCTAACGGGCCACAAGCCCTTGTTTTAGGAAAAGACCATGCGATTCGATAAATTAACCACCAAGTTTCAGCAGGCACTTGCCGATGCGCAAAGTATGGCTTCGCGCAGCGAGCATCCTTATATCGAGCCCGTGCATGTGCTCACAGCCCTTTTGACGGACGCAGAGAGCGGTGCGTCGAGCTTATTGTCACGCGCGGGCGTGGCCGTCAATCGCCTGCAAACGGCGCTAGAGGTCGTTTTGAAGGGCTTGCCCAAGGTAAAGGGCGGCGATGACAACATTCAGGCGAGTCGCGACCTGCAGTCCGTCTTCGCCCGTACCGACAAAGAGGCTGCCAAGCGCGGCGACACCTACATCCCCAGCGAATTGTTTTTGTTAGCCTTGGCCGATGACAAAGGCGATGTCGGGCGCGTGCTCAAAGAATCAGGCTTACAACGTAAACCGCTTGAGGCGGCGATTGACGCCGTGCGCGGTGGCGAGTCGGTCAAAGATCAAGAGGGCGAATCCAATCGCGAGGCGCTCTCCAAATACACAATGGATCTGACTGAGCGTGCGCGTCAGGGCAAACTCGATCCTGTGATTGGGCGCGATGACGAGATTCGACGTGCGATTCAAATCCTGCAGCGTCGCACCAAAAATAATCCCGTGTTGATTGGCGAACCTGGTGTGGGTAAAACCGCAATCGTCGAGGGCTTGGCTCAACGCATTGTTAACGACGAGGTGCCAGAATCTTTGCGCGGTAAGCGAGTGTTGTCACTGGATATGGCCAGCTTGCTGGCGGGTGCTAAATTTCGAGGCGAATTTGAAGAGCGCTTGAAAGCGGTGCTCAAAGAGTTGTCGCAAGATGATGGCAACAATATTGTATTTATCGATGAGTTACACACCATGGTGGGCGCGGGTAAAGCCGAAGGCGCGATGGATGCCGGCAATATGCTTAAGCCTGCACTGGCGCGTGGTGATTTGCATTGCATTGGCGCGACCACCCTTGACGAATATCGCAAGTACATTGAAAAAGATGCTGCACTTGAGCGCCGATTTCAAAAAGTGATTGTCGACGAACCAAACGTCGAATCAACCATCGCAATTTTGCGTGGATTGCGAGAGCGCTATGAGCTTCATCACGGTGTAGACATTACTGACCCGGCCATTGTCGCGGCGGCTGAATTGTCTAATCGCTATATCACCGATCGATTTTTACCTGATAAGGCTATCGACTTGATCGATGAGGCGGCCGCGCGTATACGCATGGAGATCGACTCTAAGCCTGAAGTCATGGATCGCTTGGATCGTCGCATTATTCAATTAAAAATTGAGCGCGAAGCCGTTAAAAAAGAAACCGACGAAGGTTCAATCCGACGATTTCAAATCATCGAAGAAGAGCTTGAAAAACTGCAGCGCGAGTACAACGATTTTGACGTGATCTGGAAAAGTGAAAAAGCCGCAGTGCAGGGCACGCAGTCGATTAAAGAAGAGATCGAACGTGCGCGCGCCGAGATGGCTGAGCTGCAACGCAAAGGTCAGTTTGATAAGTTGGCTGAAATCCAATACGGCAGTTTGCCTGAGCTTGAGTCGCGCTTGAAAGCCGCTGAATTAGCAGGTGCCACGCCTGGTACGACCGAGCGCCCTCGGCTGTTGCGCACTCAGGTCGGTGCCGAAGAGATCGCAGAAGTGGTGTCGCGCGCTACAGGTATCCCTGTGTCAAAAATGATGACTGGCGAGCGTGACAAACTGCTCAAAATGGAAGATCGCCTGCATCAGCGCGTGGTGGGGCAAGACGAGGCTGTGGGGCTAGTGGCCGATGCGATTCGACGCTCGCGCGCTGGGTTGTCAGATCCTGCGCGTCCGTATGGTTCGTTCTTGTTTTTAGGGCCAACCGGCGTGGGCAAAACCGAACTCACGCGTGCGCTTGCTGACTTTCTGTTCGATTCTGATGAGCATTTGATTCGTATGGATATGAGTGAGTTCATGGAGAAGCACTCGGTCGCTCGCCTGATCGGTGCGCCGCCAGGCTATGTCGGCTATGAAGAGGGTGGCTCGCTCACTGAGGCTGTGCGACGCAAGCCCTATAGCGTGATTTTGTTTGATGAGGTCGAAAAAGCGCACCCTGATGTGTTCAACGTGTTGCTGCAAGTTTTGGATGATGGTCGTTTGACCGACGGTCAAGGGCGTACCGTTGACTTTAGAAACACTGTCATTGTGATGACGTCAAACTTGGGATCGCATCACATACAAGCGATGGTCGGTAAACCTTATGAAGAGATCAAAGAGGTGGTGTGGGAGGAGGTGAAACAACACTTCCGCCCAGAATTTTTGAATCGTATTGACGAGGTCGTGGTGTTTCACGCCTTGCAAAGTCAGCATATCGAAAAGATTGCTGGCATTCAGATTCAGCGCTTAACCGCAAGGCTTGCGCAACAAGACATGGTGCTTGAGGTGTCTGCTGCGGCGTTAGCCGAATTGGCGCGAGACGGCTTTGACCCCGTATTTGGTGCCAGGCCGCTTAAACGCGCGATTCAGCAGAATCTTGAAAATCCGATTGCCAAGCTGATCTTGCAGGGTAAGTTTGGGCCCAAAGACGTCGTGCCGGTTGATTGGCGCGACGGCAAGTTTATCTTTGAGCGCACGTTGCAATAGTGATGACGGACAGAGCAATTTGAAAGATGATTTCTCTTTTGAATTGCTCTGGTGGTCCGCGTAAGTCGTCGAGGTTAGACAGGCACAGCAGTTTGATCTGTGCGCAAACACCGTGCACTATGATCAGGCGTGAGCCAAACCAGTTCGGGCACAGTTTGCCGACACGACTCTTGCGCCAGGCTACAACGCTCGGCAAACACGCAACCAGGCGGCAACTTAGTCAGATCAGGAGGTGACCCTGAAATCGTTTCTAAACGTGTCCCTTTTTTGACTGCGCCATGCGCCAAACTTTTTAACAATGCCCGAGTATAAGGATGGCGCGGCGAGCGCATGATTGCGCGTGTTGTCCCTTGTTCGACAATCCGCCCGGCGTACATCACAGCGATGCGATCGGCCACTTCGACGGCCGCACCAAGATCATGGGTCACGAAAATGACTGATAACCCAAGCTCGCGCTGCAGTTCGCGCAACAACAGCAAAATTTGAATCTGTACCGTGGCATCAAGCGCAGTAGTCGGTTCGTCGGCCAGCAACAACTGAGGTTCGCTCGCCAACGCGAGCGAGATCATCGCACGTTGACGCATACCGCCTGACATCTCATGTGGGTAAGCATCTAATCGACGCTCGGGGCTCGGGATACGTACGCGTTCAAAAAGTGAAAGCGCGCGGACGCGTGCTGCCTCGCGACCGATATTTTCGTGGCGGAGAATCGCTTCGATGATTTGGCTACCAACGGTGTAGACCGGATCAAGCGCCAAGAGGGGCTCTTGAAAAATCATCGAGGCAACTTTGCCTCTAAAACTGGATAAGGCGCTGTTTGACAATTGAACGACGTCTTGATCGCCGACTAAAATCTGACCTTCAATCTTTGAACGTGCCGGGTTGTGTAAACGCAAGATCGAGCGCAAGGTGACACTTTTGCCTGAGCCAGATTCGCCGATCAGGGCGACGACTTCGCCACGCTTAACCGCAAGTGTGACGCCATTGACAGCCTTGACGGGGCTTTTCCCGCCAGTAAACGTAACGGTCAAGTCGCGAATATCGACAAAAGGGGTTTCGGTGGTATTCATGCGGCCCCTTGATGATTTGAAACGGCTTGCTGAGTTGTAACTGCCTGAGAGTGCCCACTGTTTTCAACATGAATCCAGCATGCAACACCCTGTCCATCCTTGCTTGACACCAAGGGTGGCATCTTGGCTGAGCAGACCGGCTGCGCTTGCGCGCAACGCGTGTGAAAGCGACAACCAGAAGGTGGGTTGATGGGATTGGGTGGGTCGCCGGCTAAGGGCGGGGTTTCGGTGCGATGGTCGGGATCCATTGAAGGTACCGACGAGAGCAGGGCACGCGTATAGGGATGACGTGGTGCGCTAAAAAGCGTTTCGCAGTCTCCAATTTCAACGACTTGACCAAGATACATCACCATGACCCGATCTGAAATGTAGCGCACCACATTCAGATCGTGGCTGATAAACACGTAGGTGAGCTTGAATTCGTCTTTCAGATCAAGCAAAAGATTGAGCACCTGTGCTTCAACCGATTTATCCAGAGCCGAGACTGCCTCATCTAAGATAATGAGGCGAGACTGCAAGGCAAGCGCACGCGCAATGTTGACGCGCTGTCGTTGCCCGCCCGACAATTCATGCGGGTAGCGCTCGGCAAAACGCTTGGGATCCAGACCAACACGTTGCAATAAATCGCGCGCCCGTGCGATCGCATCATTTTTACTGACGCCATGTACTTGAGGTGCGAAGGCGATCGAGTCTTCGATGGTTAAGCGTGGATTCAAGGACGCGTAACTGTCTTGAAACACCATTTGCGCCTGGCGCCTGAAGTCTTTGAGACTGAGCTCATGGCTGCCCACTGACTGACCATCAAAAATCATGTCGCCGTGGTCGGGCGTGATTAAACTCATGAGCAGGCGTGCCGTGGTCGATTTGCCGCAGCCAGACTCGCCTACAACACCCAGTGTTTCGCCTTTGCGCACCATAAAATCGATGCCATCAACCGCGCGAACAACACCACCACCTTTACCTAAGATATCTTTTTTAAGCGCAAAGTGTTTGATCAAGTTCTTGACTAACAGCAACGGCTGCGCGGTACCACCCACATCAACGCGATCGGATAAAGTCGTATTCATCAGTTCTTGATCTCCATGGCTGAGCGCAACCCATCCGATAGCAGGTTAAACGCGATTGAGGTGATGAAGATCATGACACCAGGTAACGCGGCGATCCAAGGTTGCACATAAATGGCAGTGCGCAAGGTGTTGAGCATCAGGCCCCACTCAGGCTCGGGGGGTTTCACGCCCAGGCCCAAAAAGCTGAGGCCAGAGGCCAAGATCATTGAAACTGCAATCAAGCTGGTTGAGTAAACAAAAATTGGGCTCAGCACATTTCCCAAGACATGCACCCGAATAATCGTTAGGGCGTTGGCCCCCGAAGCGCGCGCCGCTTCAACAAAGTCACGGCTACGGATCTGGGTGGTCACACTTTCGGCCACCCGTGCGATCGGCGGAATGAAAACGATGGTCAGTGAGATCAACGAGTTCGTGATCCCCGTGCCCAACACCCCAGACAGCGCGATGGCCAACAGCACAGATGGAAACGCATAAAACACATCAATCGTGCGCATGATCGACGTGTTGAGCATGCCACCCGCGTAGCCCGCGACAATCCCGATGGTTGAGCCAATCGCAAACGCTAGTAAGACAGGCGTGATGCCCATAAAAAGAGACAGTCGCGCGCCCACCATGAGGCGCGACATCATGTCACGGCCTAACTCATCCGTGCCCAAGGGGTAACCTTCGAAGCCGATAGGTTTGAGCCGCTTCATAATTGAGGCGGCGTACGGATCTGCGGGTGTGATCCACTGACCCAACACGGCCATGATTAGTAGGCACAAAATGACGAAGGCCGCGAACATGGCAACCCTGTCACGCACCAGGCGCGACATCACGTTCTGCCAATAGCCAGCCGAGCGTTCAATATCGAGTGACGGAATTTTTTTAGTATCGACGGTAATGTTCAACATGGGTTCAGCCTCGCGCGATACGTGGGTCAAGCATGGTCTGAATAATATCGACAATCATGTTGAGGATGACAAAGAAAGTGGCGAGTACGAGGATGGTGCCTTGTAGCAGGGGTAGATCTCGTTGAAAAATTGCAGAGTTTAATAAAAAGCCGGTGCCAGGCCACGAGAACACGGTCTCGATTAAGATCGAGCCGCCGAGCAGATAACCTAATTGCAAGCCCATCACAGCCAGGGCAGTTGGGGCTGCATTTTTGACAACGTGCATAAAAATCCCGATGTTGGTCAGCCCCTTCGCCTTAAGACCAACAATAAACTCTTGCGACAAAATTTCAGCGACAAGCGCACGCACGGTACGCGAAATAATTCCCATCGGGATTACGCTCATGGTGATCGCAGGCAAGACCAAGTGCTTGATGTGCTCCCAGTTCCATTGCCAGTCTGACGAGCCGCCGGGCCCAGCGCCGTTGGGCGGTAACCACATGAGCAGCGAACTGAAAATGATCACAAGCACCATGCCAAGCCAGTAATGCGGCACGCTGACGCCCAAGACCGAGGTGAGGGATGCCGCTTTATCTACCCATGAGTTTTGAAAATAGCCGGCTACGAAGCCGAATAAACAGCCAAAAATAAAGCCGATCATCGTTGCCACGGCTGCTAGCCTAAAGGTGTTGTGCACTGCACGCATGACCTCGCTCGTGACAGGGCGGCCGCTGGCAATTGAAGTTCCTAAGTCGCCCTGCAGTGCGCGCCAACCCCAGCGAAGAAACTGTTCAGGATATGACTTGTTGAAGCCATAGATCTCCATCAACTGTTGTTGCAACTCTTGCGAGGCATCGGGTGGCATGATCGATACAAGCGGATCGCCAGGCGCCAGGTGAACGAGTGCGAAACACACCAGTGCCACGCCAAACATAATGGGCAGGGTGTACAAAACTCGTTGGAACATAAAGCTCAGCATACAAACAGCCTTTAAAAAACAACCTTTCAATCGATCCTTGACCTTTTGGTCACAGCGATCAGACAAAATAAATACGGCGACACCACTACTCGCGGTGTCGCCGTAGGCACAACAAACTTAGTCTTTTGTCATCGTTGCGATATCAATAAACCAACTTTTTGGCTGAACAACGTTTTTGACTTTCGTGCTCATTGCACGTGGGCCCACGTCATGTGCGATCCAGACGAAAGCGGCTTCGTCAACAATCTTCGCGTGCAGCTTTGCCAAGGCTTCATCACGGCCTTTTTCGTCAAAGTTTGTGCGAGCATTTGTGACTAACTGCTCAATCTCGGGGCTGCCAAAATAACCCCAATTGTTTGAAACGGGCGGAAACGCCTTAGTGCTTGAGAAACGAACCATGGCGAAAAACGGATCCATTGCCGAGAAGCTGACATTGGTTGCAGTCGCGCCGTTGGCTGCTGGATCTTTAGCACCCAAGCGCCAGCTGTTAAACATAGTGTTCCATTCAATCACATCAAACTGAATGTCAAAGAAACACTGTTTGAGAGACTGTTGGACAAACTCGTTCATGGGTAAGGGCTGCATCTGTCCTGAACCCGAGGCAGAGATTTGTACTTTCGTCTTCATGGGCTTGCCGGTCGAGTAGCCTGCCTCGGTCATCAGTTTTTTTGCAGCTGCAGGGTCATACTTGATGTCAAACGTTGGGTTACCAAACCAGGGGTGCCCGGGCGGGAAGGTGCCCTTGGGGATGCCCATCATCTCACCGAGCAAAGTCTTCAAGCCAGCGCGGTCAACGCACAAGTTAGCGGCCTGACGCACGCGCTTGTCTAGCCAAGGTGAGCCGTCAGCAAAAGACAGCTGCCAGGGCCACACGTGAGGCTGTGGGTTGCTATAGATCGTGAAGCCGCGCTGTTTAATTTGCGGCATTGCGTCTGGGGAGGGTGCTTCAATCCAATCAACTTGGCCTGAAAGCAGTGCGGCTGTGCGTGCATTGGCCTCGGGCATTGGAATCATCACCACGCGGTCGATTTTTGGTACGCGTTTGGGATCCCAGTAGTCTTTGTTGGCAGCGAGTTCTAAACGCTCACGCGGCACAAAACGTGTCATCTTGAAGGGGCCCGTACCTGAGGCATCGGCGGCAAAGGCGGTCCAGGCTTGTTTGGCGCGTTCGGCTGGATCGGTCACTGTGGCCGGCACAGCCTTAAGCTTTTGGTCCCACTTGGCTGGCGAAGCCATAAACAAGTTTGTTAAGTTAATCGGCAAAAACGAATCGGGCTCACTCGTGGTGAGTTCTACCGTCATATCATCAATTTTTTTGGCGCTGCGTAAGGTGGGCATGCGCGAGGCGGTCGCACCGACTTGGCTGGCGTCAAAATGCGCTGCGGCTTTGTCTAGTACCTTTTGGACGTTCCAGACAACAACATCCGCATTGAATGCAGACCCATCATGGAACTTCACGCCTGGGCGTAGTTTAAACACCCACTTTGTTTTATCAGTGGCATCAACGGCCCAAGATAGTGCCACACCGGGTATCACAGTACTGGCTTCGTCTTTTTTTGAAAGGTCCCACTGCGTGAGCGAGTCATACATCGGAATACCGGTGAACCGGTTACCTTCGAAGCCTTGATCAGGCTGACCCAAGGTTCTGGGGATGTCAGCCGCTGTCATGGCGATTGTCAGGGTTTTATTCTGTGCCAACACTGGTTGGGCAAAGGCTGTGGCCAGTACACCTGCCATCAGTGTCAAGCGCAAGGGCGCCAGTCCAACTTGGGCAAAAGAAAAAGACTTTTTCATGAATTCTCCGGGGGGTTGAATAACTGAATCGTGGCAAAGTTGTTGAAAAAATTGTCTAACCGTGTTTCGACCGAGGCCGCGTCATACTCAAAATATTGCAACCTCGTTGTATGATCTCAAGCAATTAGCGTGCCATGCGTGCTGGGGCAGCTAGATGATTGATTGAGTGTCAAGATGAGGCATCACCAAGAAATTTTATGGGTACGCATTCGGTCAAACCAAACGCCCACTCGGGGATGATTTTTGTTTGGTGCGATATGTTGGTGCGTAAAAAGATGCATTTTGGGGCAATTTTATCCATTGTGGTGCAACACACTGTTTGCATTTGTAACGAAAGTTAACCGACCTTTCAAAATGAAACTACTCCTTATTAACCCTAATACCTCCGATTCCATGACTGCGGGGATCGCCCAAAGCGCTCAAGCGGTTGCTGCTGCGGGCACACAAATTATTGCGGTGCATCCCAGCTTTGGTCCGCTTTCTATTGAGGGACATTACGACGAAGCCTTTGCGGCTGCGGGTGTCGCCGAACAGGTGCGACTAGCGCAACCACAAAGTCCCGATGCGATCGTGATTGCTTGCTTTGGTGATCCAGGGCTTGAAGCGGCCCGCGAAGCGACGCGTGCACCAGTGTTGGGCATCGCAGAAGCGGCATTTCATGCTGCCAGCATGCTCGCAACCGGCTTTTCAATTGTTACAACAATGACACGTACTTGCATCATTGCCGAGCGATTAGTACAGCGTTACGGGTTTGAACATCAGTGTCGCGGGGTGCACGGCACCGATATTGCGGTGTTAGACCTAGAAGATGGTGGTGAGGCAATGACACGCCAGATTGAAGAGGTGGCGCGCGCTGCCTTGGCGCGCGATCGCAGTGGCGCGATTGTGCTGGGCTGCGCCGGAATGTCTGCCCTGTGTCACACGCTCACTGCGCGCTTGGGGGTGCCCGTGATCGACGGTGTGGCAGTCGCCGTCAAATTCGCTGAGGCTTTGGCCGCTCTGGGTTTAGGGACAAGCAAGCTTGGGGATTACGCACAACCATTACCGAAAACCTATACCGGCTGGGCGACCCCGCTGGGCTGGCCGACTTGACTCGCACACAGTCTTTATTTGCGGTCCACTTGGTGGCCGTCTTGTTCGGTGCGACCGGTGTGTTGGGTGAATTGATTACGGCCGACCCTACCTTTATCACTTGGGGTCGGGCAGCCTTTGCTGTGGGCGCGTTAGCCCTGTTCGGGCGATTGTTGCTGACTCAGCCACGCGCGAGCCTGATTAACCACGGCTGTTGGGGGGTGTTGCTGGTCTCTGGCGTTGTTTTGGCTTTGCACTGGGTCACCTTTTTTATTTCGGTCAAAGTGGGCGGGATCGCGATCGCGACGCTGGGTTTCGCCAGTTTTCCCGCCTTTATTACGCTGATTGAGTGGGGCCTGCTGCGCGAGGCGGTCACGCGGGCCGAGTGGGTCAGGTTATGGCTTGTGAGTCTGGGGTTGCTACTGATCACCCCCTCGTTTGAACTTTCAAACTTAGGGACCGAGGGCCTGTTGTGGGGCTTAGTGTCAGGGGCAAGCTTTGGCGTGCTCGCGGTACTTAATAGGCGTTATCTGTCTGCGGTCAATGCCTTCGCTGTGGCGGGGCTGCAAAATGCCGTGGTATTTTTGGTGATGTCGCCCTGGGTGATCGGATCGCTGCCTCAGATAAGCTTGGTGAACTGGCTTTGGGTAGCAGCCTTGGGGGTGCTATGTACAGGCTTGGCCCATCTTTTGTTTGTATCGAGTTTGCGGCATTTGCCTGCTCGCAGTGCAGGGTTGGTGGTAGCGCTTGAGCCGATTTACGCGATTGCCTTTGCCTGGTGGTTTTTTAGCCAAGAGCCCTCGCTGCGCACGTTGCTAGGCGCAGCGCTCATCATTTTGACGATACTCAGCGCCAGCCTGGCTCTGCAAAAAGCGCGTTGACATCCTTTCGCTTGAACGAAGAGGATTTCCGAGCTTTCTGTTAAACGTTATCATTGACCTATGACCTCATCGACTTTGTCCTCTTCAAACACGTCAGCACCTGAGCCGGGCGCCCACGCGCAGGGGCGCGACTTCACCCGCGCAACGCTAAGTTGTGTGGTACCGGCCTTCAATGAACACGATAATTTAGGCCTGCTGCTGCCACGCTTGCAGGCGGTGCTGGCTCAAACAGGGGCCAACTGGGAAGTCATTGTCGTTGATGATGGTAGCCGTGATGCCACCGTAAGCTTGATGGCTGCCTGGGTGTGCAATCCAGGCTTTCGCTTTGTGCAGTTGTCGCGCAACTTCGGTAAAGAGCCCGCCATCACCGCTGGGATTGAGGCCGCTACGGGTGACGTAGTTATGATTCTGGATGCTGATCTGCAACATCCGCCTGAATTGCTGCCGGCCATGTTGGCGCGTTGGCAGGCAGGCGTGGATATGGTCTACGCGGTCAGAGAAACCCGTGACGACGAAACCGCAGGTAAGCGCTGGGGGACGAAATTGTTTTACTCGTTGCTGGCGGGTTCGCGCGGGGTCAAAGTGCCCCCCGATGCGGGTGATTTTCGTCTGATGGATCGCGCGGTTGTCGATGCGCTGCGCCAGCTTCCTGAGCGTAATCGCTTTATGAAGGGCTTGTATGCCTGGGTGGGCTTTGACTCCGAGCCAATCACGTATAAGCCTGCCGAGCGCCAACATGGGCAAACGCACTACAGCACCTTCAAGTTACTGACGCTTGCGCTTGCGGGGCTCACCTCCTTTACCACCTGGCCGTTACGGGCCGTCAGCCTGTTTGGTTTTCTAGTGTCGATTTGCTCGTTTGTCTACGGGCTTTATATTATTTGTGAATACTTTCTGTTTTCAAATCCAGTGAGCGGCTGGCCCACCATCGTGACGATCTTATTGTTTTTTTCTGGAATCACCCTGATTTCAATCGGCATTGTGGGTGAGTACATCGCCAGAATTTTTGAAGAAGTCAAAGGCCGACCACTTTATATCGTGCGCCGCTCAAGTGGCCGCCGCTTTCGTGATTAATGCGGCGCAACAGGGGGTGGCACCCGCTTTGACCCCTCTCATAATGTGTGCCGATGATTTTGGCCTCGAAACCGGAGTCGATCAGGCCATCATTGCACTTGCACGGCTGGGTCGCATCAGCGCGACGGGGTGCTTAGTGCAAGCGCCTCACTTCGAGCGGTCTGCCAAGGCACTGAAGGGCTTGCCCATTGATCTTGGGCTGCACCTGAACCTGACCGAGCCTCTCGGGCAAATGGGGTTGTGCCTGCCTTTAGGTCAGTTATTGTGGCGCACCTATTCGGGCCTGATTGCTAGGCAGGCGATTGCCGAGCAAATTGAAACTCAGCTTGATTTGTTTGAAAAGCATGTTGGCCAGGTACCTGACTTTATCGATGGGCACTTGCACGTGCATCAGTTTCCGATCGTGCGTGAACTCTTGCTGCAAGCGGTTGCGCGACGTTATGCCGACAACCTGCCCTGGTTGCGCGATACGCGCCCGGCCTTCTTGTCGACACAGTTGCCTCTGATGCAACGCCTGAAAGCGCGGCTGATTGGGATGTTGGGTGCCTCGAGTTTGATGCGCTTGGCAAAACAGGCGGGCATCCAAAGCAATCAAGGCTTTGCAGGGGCGTATGATTTTGATCGCCCGCATCCTGCCTACCAAACCATGCTCAACGCCTGGCTCGAACAGGCCACTTCGCAGATGTTGTTGATGGTGCATCCGGCCACGCACGCTTCGCCGACTTTGGCGTTTGGCGCCGACCGCGTGAAAGAGTACAGCGTGCTGAGTGGTGACGCCTTCGCCGTCCAACTGCAGCAACAGGGCTTGCAGATTACTCGTCTGTCAGCGCTTTTAGCTCATCGCGGCCATAAAACTTAACCCCTAGGGCAATGCGCTCGCGCCCTTGCGAACGGCGATGCCGATTAGTGTCGCGTAGCGAATACACGCAGCCGCAATATTCTTGTTGATAAAACTCTTCGCGCTTGCTGATCTCGATCATGCGCGCCGAGCCGCCATGTTTACGCCAGTTGTATGTCCAGTACAGAAGTTGTTCGTAGCGGGCTGCGGCGCGTTCACCGCTGGCATTAATCTGGTTCATGTCTTTCCAGCGCGAGATACCTAGCGAGCTCGTGATGGTGTCGTAACCATGCTCATACGCATACAACGCGGTGCGTTCAAAGCGCATATCAAAACATTGCGTGCAGCGCTCGCCGCGTTCGGGTTCATTTTCAAGCCCCTTAATACGCTCAAACCAATTATCGACGTCGTAGTCGGCATCAATCATCCGGATGCCATGTTTTTCGGCAAACCGGATGTTTTCATTCTTGCGGATTTCGTATTCTTTTACTGGATGAATATTAGGATTGTAAAAAAAGATATCGTATTGAATCCCAGCTGCCAGCATGGCTTCCATGACTTCTCCCGAGCAGGGCGCACAGCAAGAGTGCAGCAGCACCTTGGTTCTGCCTTCAGGTAATGAAAAACTAGGGCGTAGAGCGTCTGGCACGATCCAATCCAATCTTAAAAAAGTGTCTAGAGGCAAGAACACCCCGCGTCAGATGACGTGCTTGGGGGCGGCACACGACTAATCGTTAGTGCGTAAGTTTAACAAGAAGTGCGACAGCCGAGGCGCCACAGACCTTTTGCGTAGACCCAAGCGAGAATGCTGGAAGGTTTAAGGTGCCCCAGTTGTCTTGGGCGATTCACCCAAAACCGCCACCCATAATTCTTGCACAGCCCGACGCTCTTCAAACAATTGATCCTGCTCGACTCGCGCTTTCTCTGCCCCCTGCAAGCGCACTTCGTGCTGACGGCGTCGCAAGTTGCGGTAGGCGTCGCTGGCGCGCTGTGCGAGCTCAATCGGGATGAGTCCGACTTGGCCGGCAAGTTGTAGTAATGCAATATTGCCTAAGTTTTGGAGTAACTCTGGGTATTGCCCTGCGTGCACCAAGATTAAATACTGCGTGACAAACTCTAGATCTACCATCCCGCCATGGTCGTGCTTCAGATCAAACAGTGCGGTAGTGTTTGGATGGCCCGCTGTCATTTTGTCGCGCATCGAACGAACTTGTTGTGCAAAGGGCTCTAGCGCACGCGGACGTTTTAAAATTTCTTGTCGAATTTGCTCAAAGCGTGCGCCCACGCGTTGGCTCCCTGCTGCAAAGCGTGCGCGGGTGAGTGCTTGGTGCTCCCATGGCCAGGCATGACTGTGCTGATACTGCTGAAATGACTCGATCGAGGCGGCCAGCAACCCTGAATCTCCGTCGGGCCGCAGGCGCAGATCGACGTCATAAAGGCGTCCGGAAGACGTCATGGTCGAGAGCCATGACGTGAGCCGTCGGGCAAGTTTGGCATACAGTTCTGCGGCATCTTCGCGCGAATCGTCATATAAATAAACAAGATCCAGATCCGAAGAGTAGCCAAGTTCTTTGCCGCCCAGGCGCCCGTAAGCAATGATGGCGAATTGCGGCTCAGCTTCGCAGCCAGCGGATTCAGGCGGACATACCTGCGGCCAGACCCTCAGCAAGGACTCTTGTAAAAGGGTATCGGCCAAGGCCGACAATTGATCCGCTAAGCGTTCAACGGTCAGGACACCTTGAAGATCTTGCGCCAACAATTGAAAGCTGATCTGTCGCTGCGTATCGCGCATCAAGTTCATTTGCTGCTCGATATCAAACGAGCCGTCAGGTAGGACACATGCATTGAGGTCTTCGTGCATCGCGCCAGCCACGCGACCGAAATCCACAGGCTCCATGAGTGTTGGCCAGGCGATCAGGCTATCAAGTACCAAGGGATGTTGAATCACGTATTGTGCAGCCCACGGGCTCGCTGTCATCATGCGCGCGATCCGCGCCATTGTCTCTGGATATTCGGCAAGAAGTGCCAGGTAAGCACCGCGCTGCGCGATGGACTCAATTAAATCGAGCAGTTTCAACGCAGCGTTCAGGGGTTGCGTAGTGTGTTGAGCGGCGGTCAACGCCAGCGGCAGTAAAGTATCGATTCGATTACGGCTTGTCGTCGATAACGCACGAATGCGATGTCCCTCTAAAAATGTCTCAACCCGCGCAGTCAAGCTCGCGGCATGCTCGCCAAAGGCCGATAAGCTCGCTTCAAGCGATACGGTGGGCGATAACTTTTCTTGTCCGTCACGTTCGGTCGAATTAAAGTCTTGGTCCAGACCAGCAATCCGAAATGAGTCGCGAAAGATGTCTGCGACAAAGAGGCGGTGTTTAGCTAGTGTTTGTTCAAATTCGGTCAGCGATAAACCCATCACACTAGCCAGTTCGGCAAGGCGCTCGGGTTCAACGGGCAATTGATGCGTCTGCTCATCTTGTGCGTACTGCAACGCATGTTCGGTACGTCTCAAAAACACATAGGCTTGCGCCAACTGCTCGGCGGTTGCGCTTGGGATCAACGCGGCACGTGTCTGTGCCTCAAGCGCGGCTAACAAGCCGCGTTGCTGCAATGCAGGCATCCGTCCGCCTTTGATCAGTTGTGATAGCTGGACAACAAATTCAATTTCTCTAATGCCGCCTTCCCCTAGCTTGATGTTGAGCTGGGTATCTAAACCAGGACGGGTTAAGGATTTTCGCTGTAAATCTAGGCGGATACGCTCTCGTAACGTGCGTAGGGCAGCTAAGGCACTAAAGTCAAAGTACTTACGGTATACGAAGGGCTGGCGCAGACTTTCAAACTGTTGCACCTGAGTGGTTGAGTCGCTGTCATCAAACGCACGGGCCGGTATCACACGCCCTTTGAGCCAGGCATAACGTTCCCATTCGCGTCCTTGGGTAAATAAATATTGCTCAAAAGCGTCAAGACTCCAGGCCAGTGGGCCAGAGTCCCCATCCGGACGCAGACGTAAGTCGGTTCTAAACACCTGCCCGTCGGCGTCAAGCTCAGAAAGTACGGGCATCATGCGACGCGTCACGCGCCCATAAAACTCGTGATAACTCAGAGGCCTCGGACCTTCGGTCTCACCCTCTTCGTTGTAGAGCATCACTAAGTCAATATCTGAAGAGACGTTTAACTCGGCACCTCCGAGTTTGCCCATGCCAATAATGAGCATCTCTTGCGGACGCCCCGTCAGCGCATCCTTGGGCTGGCCATGTAAGGCAACCATGTCATGCATGATCGTGCGGTAAGCCTGTTCAACGCACCGATCTGCCAAGGTTGTCATGGCGCCAACGACCTCATCAAGCGTGGCAAGCCCGGCAAGGTCACGCACCATGAGCAAAAAAAAGGTTCGCTTACGTAGGGTACGCAATACCTGACGACATTGGGTGAGTTCAAGGGTGGCGCTGCCAACCGGTGCGCCAGCGAGTTCAGCAAACCAGTTATGTAAACGCGCTGTCGTGAGCGGGTGTAAGCGCTCTTGTGCTAGCCAGGCCGCAAAAGTTGGATCGCTTTGCGTCAAACGGCGCAACGACCCAGACCAGGTTAACGCAGCGGAAAAATCGGTTTCAGACATAATTAGAGGGCTCGACCGTCGCCTTGTCAGTAGTGAGGGAAAGCAAGGAGTACAAGCTTGCACAATACCCTATAGAATGTATCTTCACAAAGCCCTTTTAATCTGCCCGTTTTGCGATTCGTCAAACAACTTTTACGCCTTGCACTGTTGAGCCTGTTGCTGCTGTACTTTGCAGCCGCTGCGACGATGTTGACGGTGCGTTATTGGGCCTTGCCACGTATTAACGATTGGCGGCCGCTGATTGAGCAACATGTGTCAGCGGCGGTGGGGGCCAAGGTAACGATTGCCAATATTTCGGCAGACTGGTCGGGGCTCAACCCAACGCTCGCAGTCCGCGACTTGGCTGTCAACGAGGTGAACGGCGATGTGTTGCTTCGGGTGCCTGATGCGTTTGCTTTAGTCTCGTGGCGCAGCCTGCTCAATCTCGAATTACGTCTTGATCGTTTAGAAATTAATGGTGTTGACCTGACAGCAACGCGTCATGCCGACGGAACCGTCTCGATTGCGGGTCAGCGTCTTGAGCCACACACAAACGAGCAACTGAGGCTAGACCGCAACTCCTTAGCCGTGCGCTGGTTGTTGGATCAAGGTGAGATCCTGATTCGCCAGGCGAGCTTTCGCTGGCACGATCAGGTACGCCAGGCGCCCGTCTTAAACTTATCTCAGATCGACCTCAGCCTCAGCAATAACTTGTTTCGTCATGAACTTCGCTTGATGGCCTCGCTACCAGAGTCGGTCGGTAAGCGTGTTGAGCTCATCGTGCGCACTGAAAACATTCTGAATCAGCTCGCGTTACACCCAGCACGTGAAGCTGAAATTTTTGTTGAAGTCCAAGACCTGCACCTTGAAGGCTTAGCACCCTGGTTTGACCTGCCTAAAGTGTCCGGAAACCTCGCTGCACGTGCCTGGATCGATGTGCAGAACGGGCTCCTAGGCCAAACAATACTTGAGGTCTCAGCAAAAAAAATCGCACTGCCTTTGGCGACGCACGAGCAACACGCACTCTTTGCTCAAACTGGGCAGTTTAGGCTGACGGGCTGGCTAGCTGATTTGCTGCCTGAGGGTCAGTGGCCTGTCTTAGCCCGTAGTGCGAATCAACAAGGCCTCGCCTTGAGTGCGACAGCGACTGCCCTGAACGTTGATAGCGAATTGTTTGCACCCTCTTTGCTTGAGTTGGGCGACGTGACTGCACGCGCAAAAGTGTTTAAAAACGCGGCGGGTAGGCTTGCGATTGATTCGGCACAACTTGACCTCAAGTCTCCCGAGCTCGCTGCCCAATTGCAGGGGTCGTGGGTGGCGGGGCGTGTG
This sequence comes from Bordetella parapertussis, assembly GCA_945911685.1. GTDB lineage: Bacteria > Pseudomonadota > Gammaproteobacteria > Burkholderiales > Burkholderiaceae_B > Zwartia > Zwartia parapertussis_K. The sequence continues at coordinate 24,483 of CAMEAW010000006.1, read as the reverse complement.
GATCTAACGGGGCTAATCGCCCGAGCGCCAGCGAATAAACTTCACCAGTACGTCACCACACTTGCTCCTCCCGAAGCGCGTCAGTTTTTACGATCAGCTTTGACACAAGGGCAGCTTACTCAAACCGCGGTGACGCTCAGAGGCGACCTCGATCATTTTCCTTTCAATCAAACAGGCGGGGCGGGCATGTTCCGACTTGAGGGTCGATACAGCGGGTTGACCGTCGATTACGATCCGATTCAAGTGGGGCAGCTGCATTGGCCTCAGGTCGCTCAGGCACAGGGCCAGCTCGTACTTAATAACGCGTCGCTCAGTTTGACCGGATCAAGCGCTGTCTTGCTTGATACAACAGGTGCCCGCCTCGATGTCAGTCGCTTGGCCCTTAAGGTGCCTGACTTAATGCTGCAGCCCGTACTCTCGCTTGACGTTGTGCTTGATGGTCAAGCCAAAAATTATTTGTCTGTGCTTAGAGGGGCACCCTTACCAAGCGCGCTCAAGCCCGCACTTGAACGCCTCGAGATTACTGGTCAACTGACGGTACCGTTAGCGCTTCAAGTACGACTTGATACCGATCAGGCACCTGGGGTTAAGGGTCAGGTCAATTTCTCGGGTAACACGGTGAGCATTGGCGCGGATGTGCCGGCTCTTGATAATGTGCGTGGCGTGCTTGAGTTTTCAGAGCAGTCTGTGCGTACCGAACAGTTGAAGGTTCAGTTTTTAGGTGGCGAATCGCTGCTGCGTGGTGCTTGGGGCGAGGTTGCTCAAAGCCTGCAAGCTGAGGGCACAATCGCGGTCGCGGCCCTTAAAGACTCAGCGGGCGCTAAAGCGTTATTGCCGTTTACTGGTCAGACGCGTTACAAGGCACAGGTCGCGTCTACAAAAGATCGCGGCTACGAGGCAGTAGTGAGTTCGACGCTTGAAGGTCTGTCGGTAAACCTGCCCGCGCCTTTGGGCAAAGCGGCGCAAAGTCGTACGCCCCTGACAGTTCGATGGGTCGCTGCACCAGTCAAAAATGATTTTCGCCAGACCTTATCCTTTAATGTGGGGAGTCTGATTAATGGCCGCTTCGAACGGCCCGCCGGCGCTCGGCCATCACCGTATTTTTCGCGCGCAACGGTGACAACGGGCGAGGCTGTGCAGCTACCGCCTAGCGGCTTAGCGCTCGATATCAAGCTCGATAAGGTAGACTTTACCGATTGGAGCACCTTGTTCGAGCAAGTGACACAAGAGCCCAAGCGTACGCCGAAGGCTGAGGCTAAAGTGTTTCCGAGCGTAGCGACCGCGCGCCTACGTTCACCGCAATTGATTGTGTCTGATCTGACGTTTACAGATCTTGATGTCACAGCGACACAAAGCGCGGCCAATGACTGGTCAGCACGAATCGCGTCAAAAGAAACCGCTGGAAGCGCCACATGGCGGGCTGCTGCGGGTGCGCTAGACGGTCGAATTCAAGCAAAGTTTTCAAAGTTAACCTTCGGAGCTGCAGATGATGGGCAAACTGAGGCCTTAAAGATTGATGCGATCGACACCCAGCAGTGGTCTGACATTCCGGCAATTGACCTGACCATTGACGACTTCACACTGTACGGAAGTCGATTGGGGAGGTTGCAGCTAGTGGGCGCTAATCAGCAGCGCACAGAACTCTGGAACATCGAAAAGCTCGACATACGAAGTGCAGCTGCAACGACGACCGCCACCGGGCAGTGGCGCCTAAAGGGCCCCACGCGTGGCGTTCGGTTAAATGCCGAGATCACTATCAGTGATCTAGGACAGTTTTCATCGCAAATGGGGCATCCCGAGCGTGTCAAGGGCGGGAGTGGCACGATTCAAGCGCAAGTTAATTGGATAAATTTTCCGTGGGTGTATAGCTACCAGGGCTTGAATGGCTCTGCCAAAGTCGATTTTAAAAACGGTGTGTTTGAGCACGTCAGTTCACGCAGTGCGCGGCTATTAGAGCTCTTGTCGCTTCAGTCGTTACAAAGGATTCTGAGTTTCAATTTTAGGCCTGGTAACGAATTTAAAGACGGTTTCCCCTGGAACGCGTTGACTGGTAGCTTTGAGCTTATGAAGGGTGTGGTACACACCAAAGATCTGACGATCAATAGCCCGATCGCGAGCATTTTATTGGTGGGCAAATCTGATCTGGATAAAAAATTATGGGATATGGAGGCAGATGTCAGGCCCCAGTTCGATATGAGCGGCGCAGCACTTGCAACCGCCTTTGTGGTCAATCCGATTGCAGGTTTAAGTGCCTTAGCGACGCAATTTTTGCTGCGTAATCCAATTGAGAAGGCAATGACGGTCAAGTATGCGGTGACCGGACCTTGGGATGAGCCCAAACTCGAACCGCGCGGTGCGCCCGAACCCGGTGCAACGCTTAATCGCGCTGCACCGGTGCCTGCGAACTAGCGCTTCATCAACTCAAAAAACTCATTGTTATTTTTGGTCGAACGCATCTTATCCAAGATGAATTCCATCGACTCAACGTCATCCATGTCATGAATAAATTTACGCAGTACCCATACTTTTTGCAGCAGATCTGGCTTGATCAATAGCTCTTCGCGTCGGGTGCCCGACTTGTTCAAATTGATAGCAGGGTAGACGCGCTTTTCAGCCAAGCGACGTTCTAGGTGAATTTCAGAGTTGCCTGTACCTTTGAACTCTTCGTAAATCACTTCGTCCATGCGGCTGCCGGTTTCAATCAAGGCTGTACCAATGATGGTGAGTGAGCCGCCTTCTTCAAGGTTACGCGCGGCGCCGAAAAAACGCTTCGGCCGTTGCAGCGCATTGGCATCTACACCACCGGTCAGTACCTTGCCCGAGGCCGGTACCACTGTGTTGTAAGCACGCGCTAAGCGGGTAATCGAATCCAACAAGATGACCACGTCTTTTTTCATTTCGACCAGACGTTTAGCCCGTTCGATGACCATCTCAGCGACTTGAACGTGACGGGTCGCGGGTTCGTCAAAGGTCGACGCAACAACTTCACCGCGCACAGTACGCTGCATTTCAGTCACTTCTTCTGGGCGCTCGTCGATCAACATCACGATCATGACCGCATCAGGGAAGTTATCCGTGATTGCATGGGCAATATGCTGCATCATCACCGTTTTGCCCGACTTCGGACTCGCAACAATCAGCCCGCGTTGTCCTTTACCGATTGGCGCAAAAATATCAAGGATACGACCGGTCAGGTTTTCTTCGCTTTTGATGTCGCGTTCAAGCGGCATTACCTTATCGGGGTGCAGTGGGGTCAGGTTCTCGAACATGATGCGATGCTTGATCGCCTCAGGCGCATAGCCATTGACCTTGTCGACTTTAACCAACGCAAAATAGCGCTCGCCGTCTTTGGGGGTGCGCACTTCGCCCTCAATCGAGTCGCCGGTGTACAAATTGAAACGACGAATTTGTGAGGGCGAAATATAAATGTCGTCGGTACTGGCCAAATACGAGGTGTCGGGCGAGCGTAAAAAGCCAAACCCATCGGGTAAGACCTCGAGTACGCCATCGCCAAAAATTTGTTCGCCTTGTTTCGCCCGCTTTTTCATGATGGCAAACATGAGTTCTTGTTTGCGTAAGCGGCTAGCGTTTTCGATTTCGAGGCCTGCGGCCATTTCGAGCAGCTGCGAAACGTGCTGCGCCTTCAGTTCGTTCAGGTGCATTGATGTCAGTGTAAAAAATTACTTCAAGATAGAAGAGGAGGGGAGAAAAAAATAGGTTTTACCCACGAACAGCCCGCCTTAAGCGAAGCCAGTGGCGAGCCACGAAGGGGCTCGCGCGTGACGACAACTTAGATTGCGCTGTCTAACCATGCGGTTAATTGTGCTTTTGACAAGGCACCGACTTTGGTGTCGGCCACTTTGCCATCTTTAAACAACATTAAAGTCGGGATGCCGCGAATACCGAAGTTACCGGCCGTTGCTTGATTTTCGTCAACATTCAGCTTGGCAACGGTCATTTTGCCAGCGTACTGCGTGGCAACTTCTTCGAGCATCGGGGCGATTTGCTTGCAAGGGCCGCACCAGGCTGCCCAGTAATCAACCAATACGGGTTGTGAAGATTTGATGACGTCTGCGTCAAAGCTGGCATCGCTCACGTTTTTGATGTGTTCGCTCATGGTTTTTCTCTTAGAGTGATCGGTCGGTCTGGCAAATTCAGAATATGTTTTGCTTTTAATTTCGGCAATGCCTTCGGCGAGGTTGGCCGTGGCTGTAACAGATCCCGTTTTTTGGATCGTTGGCAACTTAGTCGTTACCTGCATAACTGAAACCTATTAAAGCATAACATCATCCAATTTTGCTAGGCTTGGGGCGTTTTGCGGGTAAACGACCGTGCAGAATAACAACTCGTCGCCAAAATGCATCGCATTTTGGTGATCTACCTCTCGTCAGACGTAGCGCCTGAGTGCTAATTTTCTGGCCAAACTGCCTCATTCTGCATTTTCCGTAAAATGGCGCATCTTTTATTGCAATTGGGGATCTCTTGAGTACTAAGTCTTACAACGAGTCATCGATTCGGGTGCTGAAAGGCCTCGAACCCGTGCGCCAGCGGCCTGGCATGTACACCCGAACAGAGCACCCACTTCATATTATTCAAGAAGTTCTCGATAACGCGGCCGACGAGGCCTTGGCCGGCTTTGGTAAGCATATTCAAGTCACTTTACACGCTGACGGCAGCGTGACCGTCGAAGACGACGGCCGAGGTATCCCAGTCGGCTTACACCCCGAAGAAAAAGCGCCCGTGGTCGAACTCGTGTTTACGCGCCTGCATGCTGGCGGCAAATTCGACAAGAAAGGCGGCGGCGCCTACGCCTTCTCGGGTGGTTTGCATGGGGTCGGTGTTTCGGTCACCAACGCCTTGTCAAAGCGTCTTGAACTGGTGGTGTGGCGCGAGGCGGCTGCGCATCGTATGGTGTTTGCCAACGGCGATGTTCTAGAGCCACTTGCCGTGGTACCCGAACTTAATCGTAAAAAGTCAGGCACTCGTGTCAGGGTCTGGCCAGACAATAGTTTTTTTGACTCAGGCGTCATCCCTCTCAACGAGTTGATGCACTTGCTGCGTAGTAAAGCCGTATTGATGGCTGGGGTCAAAGTCACTCTCGTCAATGAAAAAACAGGCGATACCCGCAACTGGCAATACGAAGATGGCTTGGCGGGCTACTTATCTGAGGCGCTCGACGGCCATGAATTGCGCGTGCCTATGTTTCAAGGCGAGCAATTTGCGCTAGCCGACCATGAAAGCTTTGCGCAGGGTGAGGGTGCTCAGTGGGTGGTCGTCTGGGCCGATGAAGGCAATGTGGTGCGCGAGTCTTATGTCAATCTGATCCCCACGCCTGCAGGCGGTACGCATGAATCAGGCCTACGCGAGGGCTTATTCAGCGCGGTGAAGGGTTTTGCCGAATTGCACAGCTTATTACCCAAAGGCGTCAAACTTTTACCTGAAGACGTCTTTGCCCGCGCGAGCTTTGTGCTCTCTGCAAAAGTGCTCGACCCGCAGTTTCAAGGTCAGATTAAAGAGCGGCTCAATAGTCGCGATGCCGTGCGTTTGGTGGGAGGTTTTGTGCGCACCTCACTCGATCTTTGGCTAAACAGCAACGTCGAGTACGGTAAAAAACTGGCTGAGCTCGCCATCAGGCAAGCACAGGCGCGGGCCAAGTCTGCGCAAAAAGTTGAAAAACGTAAAAGCTCGGGCGTGGCGGTGCTGCCCGGCAAGCTCACCGATTGTGAATCGTCAGATTCGTCCCGCACCGAGGTCTTCTTAGTTGAGGGTGATTCGGCGGGTGGCTCAGCCAAAATGGGTCGCGATAAAGAGTTTCAAGCGGTATTACCCTTGCGCGGTAAGGTCTTAAATTCTTGGGAAGTCGATCGTGACCGCCTCTTTGCCAATAACGAAATCCACGATATTGCCGTGGCCATTGGCGTTGACCCCCATGGCCCTAAAGACTCTCCTGATTTGTCCGGGTTGCGCTACGGCCGTGTTTGCATTCTGTCGGATGCGGACGTTGACGGTTCGCACATTCAGGTGCTGTTATTGACTTTGTTTTACAAGCATTTTCCGCGACTCGTTGAGTTAGGCCATGTGTATGTGGCGCGTCCGCCCTTGTTTCGTGTCGACGTACCTGCGTTAGGTAAACGGCCAGCGCGCAAAATTTATTGCCTCGATGCCGGTGAACTTGAGGTGGTTCAAGACAAGCTACGCAAAGAAGGTGTGCGAGAGGGCTCGTGGGATATCAGTCGCTTTAAAGGTCTGGGTGAAATGAGCCCAGTGCAACTGTGGGAAACCACCATGAATCCCGACACGCGCCGGATGCTGCCAGTTGGTTACGGGGCGCTCGCGCCTGCCGACACCACCGCGATGTTTGACATGTTGATGGGAAAAGGCGAATCAGGTGCACGCCGGACCTGGCTTGAAGACAAAGGTAATCTTGCAGAGGTTGATATTTAAATGACTGACGGTACTCAACCTGGCTTGTTTGATCAAAAAGATGAGGGCGAATCTCTGACGCTTGGCTTGTATGCCGAACAGGCGTATCTTGACTATGCCGTCTCAGTGGTGCGTGGGCGTGCCTTACCGGATGTCGGTGACGGGCAAAAACCCGTGCAACGCCGTATTTTGTATGCCATGCAGGCGATGGGGCTGCAATCGGGCGCCAAACCCGTCAAGTCGGCACGCGTGGTCGGTGATGTGCTCGGTAAATATCACCCGCATGGCGATCAAGCTGCCTACGATGCCTTGGTGCGTATGGCGCAGCAGTTCACCTTGCGTTACCCCTTGATCGATGGCCAAGGTAATTTTGGTTCACGCGACGGTGATAACGCTGCAGCGATGCGTTACACCGAAGCGCGTTTGACGCCCTTTGCGCGTTTGTTGCTCGATGAGCTCGACGAAGGCACGGTTGATTTCGTGCCCAACTACGATGGCAGTCATCAAGAGCCCGACATGTTGCCCGCACGTTTGCCGGTCATGTTGCTCAATGGCGCCTCGGGTATTGCGGTTGGCATGGCCACAGAAATTCCCTCGCATAATCTACGTGAGATTGGGCAGGCCTGTGTTGCGTTAATTAAGCAACCTAACTTGTCGGATGCGGCTTTATTTGAAATGGTGCCAGGCCCTGACTTTGCCGGTGGTGGGCAAATCATTACCGCAGCTTCTGAAATTGCCCAGATCTATCAAACCGGCCGTGGTTCGATCAAGGCTCGGGCACGTTGGCAGTTTGAAGAGATGGCGCGCGGTCAGTGGCAGCTCGTTGTGCACGAACTGCCCCCGGGTGCTTCGTGCCAAAAGGTACTCGAAGAAATCGAAGACCTGACCAATCCAAAAATAAAAACTGGTAAAAAGGCGCTTACACCCGAGCAGCAACAGACCAAGGCTCAGATGCTCGGGCTGCTTGACGCGGTGCGTGATGAGTCAGGTAAAGATGCCGCAGTACGCCTGGTATTTGAACCCAAGACGTCTCGCATTGATCGCGACGAACTGGTCAATACCTTGCTGGCGCAAACCAGTATGGAAACCAGTGTTTCAATGAACTTGGTGTGCATTGGCACAGATAAGCGCCCGCGTCAAAAAGGTTTGCGTCAGGCATTACTCGAGTGGATTGATTTTCGCACCAGCACGGTCTTGCGCCGCACCCAGTACCGCTACGACAAGGTCACTGATCGCATTCATGTGCTAGAAGGTCGCATGCTGGTCTATCTCAATGTCGATGAGGTCATCAAGACAATCCGAGAATCTGACGAGCCACGCCCTGCGCTGATGCAACGCTTTTCGTTGACCGAGCGTCAGGCCGATGACATTCTTGATATGCGTTTACGTCAGTTGGCGCGCCTCGAGGGCTTCAAAATTGAGCAAGAGCTGGCCGATAAGCGCGCTGAACAAGACAAACTCAAAGAGTTAATCGATCAGCCGACGGTACTCAAGCGTACAGTTGTGCGAGAGATAGAAGCCGATATCAAGGCTTATGGCGATGAACGTCGCACGCTGATCAAAACCGCCGACCGTGCGGTGCTTGAGATCAAAATTATTGACGAACCCGTAACCGTCATCGTGTCGCAAAAGGGTTGGTTGCGTGCGCGCCAAGGGCATGGGCACGATACGGCTCAATTTGCCTTCAAGGCCGGAGACGATTGTTACGGCATTTTTGAGTGTCGCAGTACGGATACCTTGATTGCCTTTGGTGATAATGGGCGTGTCTACTCGGTGCTGGTATCGGCTTTGCCATCGGCGCGCGGCGATGGTGCGCCCGTGACCTCGATGATTGATCTTGAGGCAGGCACGCGAATCGAACACATGGTGGCAGCACAAGCCGATTCAGCTTGGCTGCTTGCGACGCAGCAGGGTTTTGGTTTTGTTACCAAAATCTCTGACATGACCAGCCGCCAACGCGCCGGCAAACAATTCGTGACGCTTGAGCCCAAAGACGGTTTGCTGCGCCCGGTGCCGATGTTTCCACAAGCCATACAGGTCGCGTTTTTGTCGACCCGCGGGCGCATGTTGTTGATCGAAGCGTCTGAGATCAAGGCCTTGGCATCAGGCGGGCGGGGGACGATTTTGATGGGGCTTGATGCGCCAGATCTGCTGGCCCAGACGGTGCCTGTTTCAAAAGCTGGGCTGCGCGTTACCGGAACTTACCGCAATAAACAAGTGCAAGACGTCGTGTCGGGCTCAGAGCTTGCGTCGTATTTGTCAAAACGCGCCCGCAAAGGAAAATTATTAGCCGTTCGCAGCAAAGAGCCTGTACTTTCGCCGGTACTTTAAAAGTAGAATCCCGCAGTATCGTTTTTCGGCGGTATGGCCTTTTTTAGGCGCCGCTATTTTGGTAAAAGGTTTACAGCGGTGCTGACTACGTCAGTGCCGTCATGCAGCAGTGCCGTTGTTGAGCAACGCCGCCTTTTTTGACTCATTTTTAGGTAAAAGCGATTATGTCGTTTCAAATTACGATTCAGCCCAGTCAGCATCAGTTTGCTGCGGATGCCGACAAAAGTGTGCTGGATGCCGCCTTGGCCGCTGGCATTGTCTTACCTTACAGTTGCCGCAGCGGCGCCTGCTCGACCTGCAAGGCCAAGGTGCTGTCGGGCTCGGTCGAGGCAGGGCCAAGTCCGGCTCAAATTTTAAGCGCTGATGAAATCGAAGCGGGCTTCACTTTGCTATGTCAGGCCCGCCCCACCTCTGATCTTGTGATCGAGTCGCGTGAAGTGCGTTTGGCCTCTGATATTCAGATTCGTAAAATTCCGTCACGTGTGACAGCCATTGCGCGCCCAACCGCGGATGTTGCCTTGCTGACTTTGCAATTGCCTGCCACCGAAACGTTTCGGTTTCATGCTGGGCAGTATGTCGAGTTGATCCTTAAAGACGGCAAGCGACGCAGCTACTCAATGGCGAATGCTCCGTATGCGGCCGGTGCACTTGAACTCCATATTCGCCACCTGAGTGGCGGGCTGTTTACCGACCACGTGTTTGGCGCGGGCGCGACGGCCATGAAAGAGCGCGAGATCCTCCGGCTCGAAGGTCCGTTCGGCTCTTTCTTTTTGCGTGAAGACAGTCAGCTACCCATTGTGATGCTGGCCAGTGGTACAGGTTTTGCCCCGATTAAGTCAATCATCGAGCACATGGTGCACGAAGCCATTAACAGGCCCATTACCCTTTATTGGGGGGGGCGGCGCCCCAGTGATCTCTACATGAGCGACTTGGTCGAGCAGTGGGCCAGCACTATCCCCGATTTTAAATATGTTCCGGTGATTTCAGACGCCTTGCCTGAAGATGCCTGGACGGGGCGAACCGGCTTTGTGCATCGGGCGGTCATGCAAGATTTTCCTGACCTGAGTGGGTATCAAGTCTACGCGTGCGGCGCGCCCATTGTGGTCGATTCAGCACGTCGTGAGTTTGTTGCCACGTGCGACTTGTCTGAAGACGCTTTCTTTGCGGATTCATTTACCTCAGAGGCAGATATTGCCGCAGTAAAATAAGGCCGGGCTTCAGCTGCACACTGCTGAAGTGCGGTTAACCTGCCGCGTGATGTGCTCTAAGCGATTCAACCTAAGTGTTTGACCTTTTAACGGAACTAACCGCGTGAATTTATTCAACCGCACTGCAATGATTTTAGGCGCCAGCTGTTTGGTCACAGGATTGGCGCTTGCCAATCCGATCGAAGTTCAGGTTTGGCATACGTTAAGTTCAGTGAACAAATCCGAGTTCGAAAAGCTCGCTAAGCAATTCAACAACGACCAATCTGAGGTCAAAGTTGTGCTGAAGGGATTTGATCATCAGGCGGCCTTGCGCGCGCAGGCAACCGCTGCAATGGCCTCACCGGGTGCGGACAAACCCAATCTGGTGCAGATTGAAGATAACCGTTCACCTGAACTCATTGCCCAGCATAAAAATATCGTTCCACTCTACGATTTATTGAAGCGCTATCCGATTGCAGATCTCAATTGGTTTTTGCCTCAGACAACGGGTTTCATGCGAGACGCAAAAGGGCAGTTGATGGCCTTTCCGTTTATGGCCGAAATCCCCGTGATGCTTTACAACCTAGACGGTTATAAAAAGGCTGGGCTTGATGCCACTAAACCCGCTCGCACTTGGCCTGAACTACAAAACCATTTGCTGGCCTTACGTGACAAGGCCTATTACGACTGTCCTTTCGGCATCAGCCAACAGGTAAATACCCATCTTGAAAATCTAGCGCCTATTAATAACGCGGTCTTTGTGACGCCTGGCAATGGTCTGGATAAGGCTAAGCAACAGCCCGAACTCAATCTGGCTGACCCAGTGTTTATGCGTCACATGTCGATCATGGTGAGCTGGAAGCGTTCAGAGCTTCTGATGCAAAACAGTAACGGTACCGAGGCCGATGCATTGTTTGCCCAAAATAAGTGTGCGGTGATCACGACAACCTCCGGCGCTTTGGGGCAGATGCTCGACAAGCGTGGTTTGAGTTTTGGGATGGCACCTTTGCCGTTTTACGACCAGGTCAGCCCCAAAGCAGGCGCGCCTTTCGTGAGTGGTGGCGCTTTGTGGGCGGTATCGGGTCATGCAAAAGACGCTGATAAAGCAACGATGGCCTTTTTGGCTTATCTCTCAAAGCCTGTGATTGCCGCCAACTGGCATCAGCGCACCGGTTATCTTCCCTTAACGGATGCTGCGTTTCGCGCCGCCAACGTTTCGTTCTATGACAAGGTACCCGGCGTTCGCTTGTTGGTCGACTCAATGCGTCAAGTCAGCGACAAAAACAGTCGTGGTTTTCGGGTGCGCAACTACCATAGTATCGAGCCGATCTTGAGTCGCCAGTTTGATGCTGCGCTATCGGGCAACACGCCACCCGTTGCGGCACTGACGATGGCGCTCGACGAATCGCGTCCCTTGATGCAAGACCCTACGTTGGCCAAGAAGGCACCGCCGACGCGACGTTGATCAGCCGAGCCAGACAAGCGCCACGCCATGATGACGTTGCTGCGGCAGCGTCCATTGTTGGCATTGCGCTAGGATGGTCATCTGCAACGTCACTTTGACGCAGCGCGAGCAGTTTCGAGCGTAACTAAAGCAGACGATGCGTCGTCAAAAAAAGGCCTTCGGGCTTTTTTTTTGCGCGCTTTTTTCGTCTATGCGTGAGTCACACAATTGTGCGATTCGCTGGTAATCGTCAACATCACACCTCGTTAACTGTTTGCGGGCGAGTGAATCATGACTATGCGCGGCACGTGGTGGTTGTTTTCGTTTTTGTTGCTTTCTGGGTGCATGGGTCCCGCTGGTCGACCCTGGCCCAGCGAGCAGCCTAGTGGCACTAATATCCCTTTAGGCAAGCTTGATTTTGGTTGGCGGCTGTCCGGTGATCGCGCGGTCGCACCGCTACAAGTTTTTTCGGACGCGTCGCGTACCTGGTTGCAATGGTTGCCAGGCCAAATGCTGCCGATTATCTTGGGTTCGAGCGAACAAGGCGAGCAGGTGTTGACCTACCTTCGTCAAGGGCCTTACACCATCATCGAGGGGCACTGGCCTGCATTGTTGTTTCGCTCTGCGCGGCAACAGGCGCGTGCACGGCGCGCCGACGCAACCCTCATGGCGGCGCACACACAGCAGCAACGGGAGTCGTCGCACGCGTCAACTTTGCAGCTCCAGTCCGTGCAGTCCGCTGCCGGACTAAATGCAGCGCGTGATTCGCAAGGCCGGGCCAGTGCGTACGCTCTTGTGCACCCCAATGGGTCATCTGTGTCCGAGTCTTTGCCTCAAGCTTCACAGCCATTTTTTGCAGTGAGCCATACCGATCTTCATCTTAGGCAAGCGTTGACCCGTTGGGCGGGGCTGAGCGGCTGGCGCTTTGAACCCGAGCATTGGGCGGTCGATATTGATATACCTTTATCGGCTTCGGCTAAATTTTCAGAGGATTTCGTGTCTTCTGTGCAGGCGCTTCTGGCCTCAACTGAGTTGTCCGATCGCCCGTTGCAGCCCTGCTTTTACGCTAACCAGGTGTTACGAATCGTTCCGGTCGCTGAACCTTGCGACCGAACCCGTGGCGATGGTGCCTCGACATGAAATGGCCCTTAGCCCAAATTGCCGTCCCTTCAATTTTGACACTCGTGTCGCTGGGTGGGTGCGCCCTCCATCAGCGCCTCGGCGAGCGCGAGGCAGAGGCGACACAAACGCGTCAGGCGATGACGCGCGCACAAGCCGCTTTCGAGGCCCGGACAAATAACCAAGCCGCTAGGCTCAAGGCGCAGCAGGTTGAAAAGCCTTGGCTGATGAGTCGCGCCGTACCGCTTGCGCGCGAGGTCACCTTGCCCGCCGCGCTACGCGCAAAGGTCAATACCACCATGTTGTATCGAGGGGGCAAAAGCGATCTTGTCTTGCTAGCAGAAAGAATCACGCAGGCAACGGGCGTTCCAGTGCAAATTAGGCCCGAGGCATTACTGCCGGCCGAGAGTTTTTTACCAAGACTCAGTCTTGGTGCGATCACGCCGGTGGCGATCATGCCGCATCAGGTTTTGCTTGAGATGGGGCCGCAACCGCTACCAAAGATTCTTGATCAAATTTCAAAACGTTTAAACCTCTGCTGGCGCTTTTACAATGGAGCGATCGAGTTTTATCGAACTCAAACCCAAGTGTTTGATGTGCGGTCGCTGACGCTCTCGGCGCAAGCGGATGCGCGGCTAGGAAGAGGTGCAAACACGAAGGCCGGGGGCTTTGATAGCACCTCGAGTACTTCGCTTAAAAGTACCGAGCAGCATGCGCTTGAGGCGATCAAGTTACGGCTCGAACCATTTTTAACGCGAGCGGGCGTCATGGCCGCACAATCGGGTGCGCTCAGTTCTTTGATCGTGACCGACACGCCTGAAGCATTGCAGGCAATTGGCCGCTTTATCGAGCGCGAAAACCGTACCTTGACACGCCGTGTGCGCTTAATCTTCGAAGAGATCTCGCTTCAAACCCATGAGGCGCTTGAGTTTGGCCTGGATTGGGAGGCGCTGTTTACACAGGGCGGCTTTGCAGCAGCGTTGTCTGCTCCTGTGGCAGGTGCAAGCGTCGGGGTCGCACGTGCGGCGCTCGAGGCTGCGTACGGCCCGATGCAGTCGTCCAAACTCATTGTCAATGCTCTCGCAAAGTATGGCACGGTCGTGCGCCATGTCTCGATGCCAGTGCTGACACTCAACAAGCGCCCCGTGACCCACGCGATTCGAACAACCTTCTCGTACATTGATCAAGTGAAAACGTCTGGGTCAGGACAATCTGGTGTGCTTGGCGCCGCCAATGGCATGCCCTCCATGTCGATCAGCCAAAAAGAAGAAACGGTTGGGTCATTTCTCACGCTGTTGCCAGATGCTCAGGAGGACGGACAAATCCTGCTATCGGTCGCTTATGACAACACGGTTGCTCAGCCGCTTAAAACGCTTACGGTTGGCGAGTCAAGCAGCCGCATGCAGATTCAACAAATCACCATCGACGGTAACGGCACCGTACAACAGGTGGCGTTACGACCTGGCCAGCCCATGTTGGTCTCTGGCTTTGAGCAAAAACATGGCGAGGCTGATCGAACACGACTCAGCGCTGATGCGCCGATCGCTTTTGGCGGAAGCGATCGCGTCCGGCACAACAAGATATTTACGCTCATTGTGATTACCGCTCAGGTCGAAGAGGGCTTTTAAATTGAATCGCTCTGCTGAAGGCTCAACGCCCGATCCTGTCAATCCGCGCGCTAGAACAGTGGTGGTGCGCAATTCTTTTGGTCAACCGGTGATCTTTGGTATGGATTGGACCGCCATTGTTGGCGGCCAACCTTTAAAGCTAGCGCGCAAGCACGCACGCCTGGTACGTGCCACGCACTATCTCGTTGTGGGCGCACCCGCAATGACCGTTGGCTGCGTGCAGCTTGAAAAACAATACTTCGCACAGTCTTGCGGCATCTATTCGGCCGCAGCACTGTTTTCTCTCGCATACCCGAGTGCGGCCGTGGCCTGCTTGGTGCGTTTCGAAGAGGGCGGCTGCTGGATGGCGGCATCGCACTCGGGTTCGATTATGTCTGAGACCGATCGATGGTTTGCGGATACTGCAGCCGCGCTTGCAGCTTTAAGTGAAATTCGTCGTCGTTTTCCTAACCTTGTGGTGTACGAAGGGTTGATCGCCAGTTCGTCGCAATTGCCGGCGTGGTTGAACGATAAGTGTTCAGAGCAAGCGCGGGTGTTGACGCACCAGGGCGCCCGAACACGGGTAAAGCCTCGTGCAACGGCGTTGGGGTTGATTGTCGTGGCGGTGCTCTTGGTGAAATGGTTTGATCCAAGCTTAGAACATGATGTAACCTTGACACAGATGCAGCCGAATCAGCTGTGGCTTGATGCGATCGGGCAATATTCGCTACAACATCCGGTACATGGATTTTCTGATCTGATGCGGGTGATGGCCGCTTGGCGTCGCGTACCGTTCGATTCGGCAGGTTGGCAACTGCTGCGCGTACAGTGCGAGCCAGTATCCTTTGATTGGTCGTGTGCCGCACATTATCGGCGGCGGCATCGCTTTGCCTTGAATCAGCAGCTTGAAGCCGCCAAGCCTGATGATTGGGTGTTTCATGCAGTGGCGCTTGATCGTGCCATGCTGACCTGGAATCTACTGCGCGCTGCTCAGCCGTTAAATTGGGCCCAAGAGCCTATGCAAGTGGACTGGATGACGAGCCTCCAGCGCTTAAGTCCTTTGTTTGAGCATATTCAGCTTGGGCTTTCGTCCAAGCTAATCATGAGCGCACCTCTCGATGCGCAGGGTCGCCCTCTAGAACGGCCGCACGATCTACCCAATTGGCATCAGCGCTCACTCGTCTTCAAGGGCCCGCTACGCGCCTTAACGGCGCTGCAAGCGTTGACCGCGCCGGTGCGCTGGCGCAGTGCGACCCTTGAGGTGGGAAACATTTCGGGACAAGAACTGACGCGCAGCGCCTTGGTCGTACAACTCATCGGAGATCTGTTTGAACACATTCAACAATAAGTCTGTCAGATCCTGCGGCGTGCGTCTGTTGTGTGCTGCAGCGTTAGTATTACTGCACGTGACGACAGCGCTGGCGCAAGAGGGCGTGACGCAGCAAACAACCATTGACGAACTGTTGCGGCTTGATTCGCAAGCCGCTTTATTGGCAGCTAGAAAAAATATTTTTGGTTTAACCCAGTATGCCCAAGCGAGTTCTGGCACAGACGCTCAGCCACCCGAAAGCAATCAGGTTTTAGCAATCTATGGTATAGGGAAAATCCTGACCGCCGAGGTGCTCTTGGACTCTGAGACGCACGTATTCAAAAACTCGCGAGCAAGACCCGTATGGGGGCCATCGCTGCTTTATCGGCTCGAGCGAATTATGCCGCCTTGCGTCTATTTTAAAAAATCAGGGCAGTCGCATGTTGTTTGTTTACGTAAGTGAAGAACACGCAGCGTGCCTTGAGCCTTTACAACTTGAGTACGCGCCCTGATTGCTGAAACCTTGAGGGCTTACGTGCTAGATGCTCGCACCTTGAGTCTTTACATCATGGCCATAGGATTTTTGATAATGCTTAAACGCCCAGTGACGCGTACGAAAACTGTAACAGCCGCCAATGCGCACGCCTACGTTGAAATTCCCACTTACGAAATATTGTTGCAACTGGTCCCAGCCTTTGTGAGATCGATGGCACATGAGTTGGCCGTGCTCAGTTTGCGTGGTCGAGTGTGCCCAGTGTGTTTTTCTGATGGCAGTGTGGGGGTTTTTACATTGCTTGAATATTGCTATGACGATCAAACTCGTGCCGTATTTGATCTTTTGAAACGACGGGGCTTGCGCTTGAACCAACCGCAGCTTTTTGTGCTGCCGCCCGCGCTGTTACTCGCGATTGACAAGCCTGCTGACGAACAGAGTATAGCGACGGTTGGTAGTCACACAGACCGACAGGCCCAGCAGGGCGCGCTCTCGGCTGCGTTTGATGCCCTCTTGCGCTGGGGGGTGGTGCGCCAAGCGAGTGATATTCACTTTAACGTCAATCGTCATTGTTATTCATCACCCATTTTTTTCACGCTTGCTGGCCGGTATGTCTCGCCACCAGAGTTCGCTAGCCTACCCACCTCAACCGTGCTCGATATGCTCGCGGTGGCGTGGATGGATGTTGAAGGTGGCAACGGTGCAGTGTTTGATCCGATGATCGAGCAACAAGGACGCCTGAGTCGGCTTGTCGATGGTCAAAGGCTCTTGCTGAGGTGGGCTTCACTAGCGACTGATGTTGGTCCTTCAGTATGCCTGCGGTTGTTGGTGATGGATGCGTCCAGATTAACGCCAGACCTCGCCGAGCTCGGCTACCTACCTGAGCAGATTGCGCTGTTTGAGCGACTGCAGCTGACTGACGGTGGGGCGGTTGTTTTAGCCGGCACCGTGGGCTCCGGAAAATCTACCACGATTGCAACACTGATGCGCGCGATTTCCCCGGATCGTAAAGTCATTACCCTTGAGGATCCAGTCGAATACTTGATCCCGAACGCTCTTCAAAATACGGTGTGCCGTAGTTTTTCTGAGCAAGACGAACACGCCTTCGATAGCAAGCTCAAAGCGATTAAGCGCTCGGCGATGAACGATTTGCTGATTGGTGAAATCAGGGATCAGACAACCGGTCGCGCGTTTATGGACTTGGCCGCCTGCGGCGTCAACCTTTACACGACCGTGCACGCGGGGTCGGCGTTGTTGATACCCGATCGATTAGCGTCAAGCTTTATTGGCGTGGCGCGAGATTTGTTAGCGACACCAGGCATCCTCAAACTCTTGGTGTTTCAGGCCTTGATGCTTAAGCTGTGCCCCGAGTGCTCGCTGACAATCGATCAGGCCCTGCATCAACCACAGTGGCGTTGCGCATTGAGTCAGGCACGGGGTCAGGCGTGGTTAGAGCGCTGGGTCAAGGGCATTGAGGTAAGCGTGGGGGTATCGCGCCACGATCTTAGATTTCGAAATGAGCAGGCGTGCTCAGCGTGTGATCATTCAATTTCGAGCTTGCGCGGGACAGCAGGTCGTACGGTTGTAGCCGAAATGATTGACCCAGTGCGCGAACCAGCGTTTCTTGACGGCGTTAAAAATAAAGACGGGGTTGGCCTCTATCATTGGTTTGCTCAAAGAACGCAGCGTGCGCTTGAATTGGCTGAACCGCAACGCCAATCCGCTCAGCAAGTGGCTGTATATAAGATGGCGCAAGGCCTTTTGGATCCTCGTGATGTACAGGCGCGCTTTGGTGATTTTGAAGCACCGCCTTCAAAGCGAGGCCAAGGTGTCTAAGGTCCTGTCCCTGATCAAAAGATATTGCCAAACAACGGACTTGCCCGACTGGCGTGTGCATCTGGCGGCAACACAATTTCGCGCGCAACGTGCTGACTATTATGACTACCTTGCCGAGATGATTGCCATGACCTCAGGCGCTAAAACGCTTCTGAGTATTTTTGAAGATGATGCGAGGCGGTATCAGGGGCTGGGCGCGCGAGGTGTGCTGTCGCGCCATTGGACCAAACAGTTTCCTAAAAGTGGTGGCGATCTGTTTACGACCTGGTTTGGGTCGCTTCCCACCGAAGATCTGGTGGCTGTACAGGCTGCCCAATATGCGGGCTCTGGTGCCTTGACGCAGACCCTAAGGCAGTTAGCGACGGTGGTACGCACGATGGATGCTGCGAGTCAGGCCTTCATCCAAACGGTATGGGTCGGTTTAGTGGGCGTCGTGGTGGCAGTGAGCGCGGTGTTTTCCATCCCCATTTTGACGGCGGATCATCTTCAGCGAGTTTTTTCTGAAGTGCCACCCGAGCACTATGGGTCGTGGTCTCGTGCACTGTTCGCGGCGTCTGACTGGTTAAAAATTTTGTGGCCACTTTTACTATGTGTGGCCACTGGTGCACTCACAACGCTTGTTTGGTCGTTGCGTCGCTGGCACGGGACCGCTCGCGACTTCGTTGATCAGTGGGGTGTATGGCGACTGTATCGCGTAGTGCAAGCGGTTCGATTTTTATCTTTATTGGCGGTGTTGCTCAAGCCTCGTGGTAACACCAGCGCCCGATTGCGCGAAGCACTGTTGATTCAGCAGCGCGGCGCCTGGCCTTGGTTAAATCATCATCTCGAAAAAATGTTGAGCTTAATTGATACCGGTGCTTTGGCCGTCGAGGCATTGAACACCGGCTTAATTGATCGTGAAACGTGGTGGTACTTCACCGACATGGTTCATACGCTTGGTCTTGACGAGGGATTGCAGCGCACCAAACATCGGATGGCCGTACACACCGTATTGCGCTTGCAAAAGCAGGCGACAACCGCGCGTTGGTTGCTACTACTCTCGGCCGTGGCGGTGGTGTTTTTAATCGCGTTTTGGCACTTTAGTGTGTTTGAAGAATTGAGACAGTCATTGAGCTTGTATTACGCACGTTAAGGCGTATTTGAATCGGCTTGCATCACGGTCTTTTGTGAACGCTGACCTGATCTCAATAATCGAAATCGTAGATTTTTTGATTCGGATTTGACGCCGTTTAACGAAACTATATTTTTCTTGTTGATTGCTATTTTGTTTTGGAGTTTATGCGATGACTAAGCTTTTTTCGGTTGCTGTTGACGAATTCATCGGCAACTTGTTGCGACTCTCTTTTGAGGCACCCCGGCAACGCAGGCAAGGATGGGTGGCGCAGAGAGGCTTTTCATTGATTGAGATTTCGATTGTGACCACCTTGATGATGTTGATTGCCATTATCGGGATTCCGGCTATTCAAGGTTATGTCATTGAAAACAAAGTCCCCCGCGTCGCTGAAGAAATGCAGCGTTTTGTTGCTCGGATGAAAGCCAATACCAACGGCTTTGGGGCAACGCCTTATCTAGGGATTGATAGCGGTGCCTTAGCCAACGCGTTACGTACGTCGAGCGTGGTGTCGGTGGCAGGTTTTGGAGCCCGGGCAAGCGTTGCGCACGGCTTGGGTGGCACCGGGCACTCTGGACGAGGGGTGATTTCTGTTGAGCCGCAGGCCGTGCCGGGTGCCTCGAGTGGTTCGGCCTTTTCGTTGACGCTAAACGACGTCAATCAGGCCGCTTGCCCAGCGCTAGCCTCAATTTTGCAGCGCTTGGCAGAGGTCGTGACGATTGCGGGTGCGAGCGGGCCGATTATGGTGAAGAACGCGCTCACCGAGCCCAACATGCCCTACAACCCAATGCTTGCCGACGCGCAGTGCGTCAGCGGCGATCGAAACACGTTTGTCTTTACCATTCGCTAATCATGCACCTCATTAAACGTGCAGAGGGGTTTGCTTTGTTAGAGTTGATCATCGCGATGGCTCTGGCGTCTTTGTTGGCGCTTTGGGGTGGGTCATTTTGGATGCAACAAGCTGAGGATGCGGCGGCCCAGTCGAGCGGAGTGTGGTTGTTGACGTTAAAAAAAGCGGTCGACCAGATGCTTGTTCGTCAGGCTGATGTGCTGGTCGGTATTGTGCAGGCCGAGCCAAGTGGATCTGGTTACCGCGACATCTGGCGCCCGACGATTGCAGAATTGATTGCGGCCGGGCATCTGTCAAAAGGCTTTCCTGGCAAACCCGCCCTTGGGTACGAGGCCTCGGTGCGGGTCTTTACCCCTGAAGGTGCCTGCCTGACGCGTGGGTGCAAAATTGAAGCGTTAGTCTGGGCGCAGCCTGTTGCAGGGCAACTGCGTCAGGCCAATAACACCAATCGGCTCGGCAAACTACTCACTGCGCTCGAAGGGCAGGGGGCTTCGGTTCATCCATTTCTGCCACAGCGTATCAAGGGCCCAACCGTCGATCGACCCAATCCGCCAAGCGCTGAGCTTGTGGCTTTGCCCGTCGGTACGATTGCTGCCCTGAGCTTTTACGACTCGACCCAGTACGCCCATTTTGTTCGACAGAACGATCTTCGCGATACCGTATTGAAGGGCAGGCTTGAGGTGGCGCAGGGAATCACCACGCCGACAGATGTCGTGGCGGGTGCTTCGCTGCGCGCTGGCGCACGGGTCTCGGCCGGCGAGTATCTGCAGGTCGGTGCGGTGGCAGCCGAGGGCAGCGTATGTGAGGCGCAGGGGTTGATTGGTCGGGGTTTGGATGGCAATCTCTTGTCGTGCCATCAGGGACGCTGGCAGCTTTCTGGCGCCAGTTTTGGAGGTGCATATCTGACACATAGTTGGCGTTCTTGCCTCGGAAACCGGCACCTGGCAGAGTTTTTGTTCTGGAATCAGAGTGAAGTCAGCATGGTCAATCCCAAAACAGGCCAATGCAATTGCCCTGCTGGGTTTTCGCCGATGTTGGTTGCAGCCTGGCGCCCCCAAGAGCACGAAACCGGTGAATATCGCAGCTTTTTGTGCCTGCGTTAGCGCGAAGGGCGGGTTCGAGCATAGCCTTTATACTAGGGGCTTAAATTACAAGGGTTGCATCGTTTTGGCGGTGTGATGGTCTGCTTACTTTATTTCAGTGCTGCGCGATGAAAACGTCCGAAATCCGTCAAAAATTTTTGCAATATTTTCAGTCTCAGGGGCACACTGCTGTTGCCTCTTCGTCACTGGTGCCTGGTAACGACCCAACCCTGTTGTTTACCAATTCGGGCATGGTGCAGTTTAAAGACGTTTTCACCGGCAAAGATTCGCGTCCGTATACGCGTGCGACGTCTTCGCAGCGAAGTGTGCGCGCTGGCGGTAAGCACAACGACCTTGAAAACGTTGGCTATACGGCACGTCATCACACCTTTTTTGAGATGTTGGGCAACTTTAGTTTTGGCGATTATTTCAAACACGATGCCATTAAATTCGCTTGGGCCATGTTGACTGAGGTGTACGCTTTGCCCAAAGAAAAACTTTGGGTCACTGTTTACCAAGAGGATGACGAGGCATACGGCATTTGGCAAAACGAAATCGGCATCCCAGCCGAGCGCATCGTGCGCATCGGTGATAACAAGGGCGCACGTTACGCGTCAGACAATTTTTGGCAAATGGCAGAAACGGGCCCTTGTGGCCCCTGCACCGAGATTTTTTACGATCACGGACCTGACGTTTGGGGCGGCCCACCTGGCTCGCCAGACGAAAACGGCGACCGCTACATCGAAATTTGGAACCTCGTGTTTATGCAGTTTGAGCGCGACGCGTCTGGTACGCTGACGCCGCTGCCTAAGCCTTGTGTTGACACTGGGATGGGGCTTGAGCGCTTGGCTGCGGTATTACAGCACGTACATTCAAACTACGAAATCGATTTATTTACTGCTTTGATTGCGGCTGCTTCGCGTGAGACAGGGTGCAAAGACTTAACGCATAACTCGCTTAAGGTGATTGCCGATCACATTCGTGCGTGCAGCTTTTTGATCGTCGACGGCGTGATCCCAAGCAACGAAGGGCGGGGTTATGTGTTGCGGCGCATCGTACGCCGTGCGTTGCGCCATGGCTATAAGCTGGGTCAAACCAAGCCATTCTTTTATTTGATCGTCAAAGATCTCGTCAATGAGATGGGGCAGGCCTACCCAGAGTTAGCAAAAGCTGCGAGCCGCGTTGAACAAGTACTTCGCCAAGAAGAAGAACGGTTCGGCGAGACCCTTGAACATGGCATGAAAATTCTCGACGTTGCGCTAGCGGCGTTACCGTCTGCCAAGCCGGGTAGCCAAACGTTGCCCATGCTCGATGGCAACACCGTGTTCACGCTGTATGACACGTATGGGTTTCCCTTTGACCTGACTGCCGACATTTGTCGTGAGCGCAATGTCGAGGTCGATGAAGCTGGTTTCAACACGGCCATGGATCGTCAGCGCGATCAAGCGCGCGCCGCTGGAAAATTCAAAATGGCCGAGGGGCTGGTGTATCACGGCGCCTTGACGCAATTTGAAGGCTATGAGCACCTCGAAACTGAGGCAAAGGTTTTGGCGTTGTATGTGGGTGGGGCGGCCGTTGAGCAAATTTCAGCAGGCCAAGACGCGATTGTGGTGCTCGACACGACCCCGTTCTACGCTGAGTCGGGTGGGCAAGTGGGTGATACAGGACAGTTGCTCGGCGCGCAAGGCGCAGTCACGTTTGCGGTGCTGGATACGCAAAAAATTCAACCCAACGTGTTTGGTCATCATGGCAAGGTTACGGCCGGCACGCTAAAACTTGGGCAGCAGGTCAGTGCTCAAGTAGATACAGCGTATCGTGCACGCACCGTGCGCAATCACTCGGCGACACACTTAATGCACAAAGCGTTGCGCGAAGTGTTGGGTAGTCATGTGCAGCAGCGCGGTTCGCTGGTAGATGCCGACAAAACGCGCTTTGACTTTGCCCATGATGCGCCGATCTCTGACGCCGACATTGCGAAAGTCGAGATCCTTGTCAACGCTGAGGTGTTGGCAAATCATGCCGCGCAGGCTCAGGTGATGTCTTATGACGACGCGGTCAAGGGCGGCGCGATGGCCTTGTTTGGCGAGAAGTACGGTGATACCGTTCGTGTGCTGGACATTGGTTTTTCGCGCGAATTATGTGGTGGCACCCACGTTGCTCGCACGGGTGACATCGGGCTGTTTAAAGTCGTATCCGAAGGTGGTGTTGCTGCGGGTGTGCGACGTATTGAAGCGGTAACAGGTAATAACGCTTTAGCCTGGGTGCAAAACTTAAATGCGACTGCGCACCTCGCTGCCGCCGCACTCAAAACACAGCCAGCCGAGTTGCCCGAGCGTATCGCAATGCTCCAAGAGCAGCTCAAAGGCGTTGAAAAAGAGCTCGAGCAAGCGCGTGCCAAGCTGGCCTCGAGTGCGGGTAATGCCTTGACGGATCAGGCGCTCACACTTGCCGCAGGGTTCAAGCTGTTGGTCACTGAAGTGCAGGGCGTTGATCCCAAAGATTTACGATCAATGGTTGATCAACTCAAAGATCGCCTCAAATCTGCCGTGGTTTTACTAGCCGCGCGCTCAGCCGATGGAAAAATTAGTTTAGTGGGGGGGGTAACCGCTGATTTGTCAGGCAAGATCAAAGCCGGCGAGTTGGTTGGTTTTGTGGCGACTCAGGTTGGTGGCAAAGGCGGCGGGCGCCCTGATATGGCGATGGGCGGTGGCACTGATTTAGCGGCACTATCGGGCGCTTTGGCTAGCGTGAAAGCGTGGACAGAGTCGCGTACTTAAAGTGATGTCCACGACGTTACTGCAGGTCGTTCGCTATCTGAGGTCTAAGCCTGATCCGATTATGACAGACTGGCTGCTAGTTAAAGGCTAAGCGTGGCCGTTTCAAGACCGCTTGGTCACGAATGTAAGGTGAATCATGACTGACCCTTCTGCAGGTAACACCCCTGAGTTTCAGCACACCGTAGATGCGGTGGGGCTCGCTTGTCCGCTACCGATTTTGCGGGCAAAAAAAGCGCTTGCCACAATCTTGCCGGGCGAGGTCTTACGTGTGATTACTACCGATCGTGGCGCGGTGCGGGACTTTCAGGCCTTTTGTCGGCAAACCGGTAACGAACTTTTGGCGCAAGTCGATGAGACTGAGCAAGTCACCCATTACTTGAAACGACGCCTGAAACAAGCGGCAATGACCCCTTAGTTTCTTGGGCAAATCCGATCTCGACCGGCCGCTAGCTTCTCGGGCAAAATCGGCGGCAGTTACCCCCTAGGCTTTTGCTAAAAGGGTGCTATACTGCTAGACTTTCCTGAACATTTTCAAGGTATTACCTATGGTCGTGATTCGCCTGGCCCGTGGCGGCTCCAAGAAGCGTCCTTTTTACAACCTCGTAGCGACCGATTCTCGTGATCGCCGTGATGGTCGTTTCATTGAGCGCGTTGGTTTTTATAACCCCGTTGCGAATGCAAACGAAGAGCGTCTGCGTATTGCGCTTGACCGCGTCAGTCACTGGACTGGTGTGGGTGCTCAGTTGTCTCCAGCGGTTGCCCGCCTGGTTAAAGACTTCTCTGCCAAAGTCGCGACAGCGGCTTAATTGATGGCTGTTGATGGCGCCGCAACAGCGCCAGATGATCTGATCGAACTAGGTCGGATCATTTCAGCCTATGGTGTGCGCGGTTGGGTCAAGATTCAGCCGCATTCT